>JAGXLH010000073.1 GCA_018334795.1 Thermoplasmatota archaeon | reverse complement strand
TCCTTTTTACCTCAGCCAACTGGTCCGTATCATGTTGGTGTTAAATCATATCATCTCATTGACGAATCTAGAGATGAATGGTTCACTGAGGATGAAACAGATGATCGGGAACTGATGGTGAAAGTATGGTATCCAACGGGATGCTCTGATTTTGATAAACGATCTGATTACATGGATGAAATTACGTTTTCTTGGCTGCGAAATCAAGGCCCCGTTCCATTAGTAACTATTCCAAATGATGCTTATACGTTTGTTCATCCATATATTTACGAAAACGCCATCCCTGTTCAATCAACTTCTTTTCCAGTGTTATTATTTTCTCCAGGTTATGATGGCGTGGATGTGATTTACACTTCTTTCATCGATGAAATGGTAAGTCATGGGTATGTTGTTGTTTCTATGAATCATCCGTTTGTATCTGGAGTTACTGTTTTTCCAGATGGCCGTAAGGTGTATATTGCTGATTTACCGGGTAATCTTTCTGAATCAAGGGAATTTTTAATCCGGTCTCAACGATCTGTTATTGATGATGCATTATTTGTGTTAGATACAGTGGAGGAATTAAATCAGACTGATTCGTTGCTATCTGGTGTTTTTGATTGTTCGCGAGTTGGAATGTTTGGTCATTCTTTTGGTGGAGCAGCTACTATGAGTTGTTGCTTTGAAGATGAACGCATTCAAGCTGGATTTACATTAGATGGTGTCGTTTACAATAATTTTTTGAATGGGTCTATTTCCACGCCGTTTTTATTAATGTGTGCAGAGCAACGTTTTAATCATAGTAGTTACGATTATTTATGGGATCAGTTTACTAATGTTGCATATCAAGTAGGAATCGAAGGATCAGCGCATTACAGTTATACTGATGTTGGAGTATTACTCGGTCATTTGATGCCTTTTGTTCCTTCTTCACTTCTTGGATTTGGAACTGCGGATTCAAAATATGTAGTTGATGTTACTCGATTGTTTGAAAAAGCATTTTTCGATGTGCATCTTAAAAATGAAGATCAGGAAGTGTTAATTGATTTATTTGATGATTTTGATGATGTGTTCATCAAAGAAAAATAATATCTCGTTTTCTAATACTATCTTTTTTTGTGTTTAATGAATAGTTGAAAAAGGATCATGATTCAGTATCTTTCTTGTAAGCCATTTTTCTTCAGAAAGCGTGTTATAAATATTTGTTTGAGCTGAAACTTTTTCTTGTAATGTTTTTTTGATACTCTGAGGTTTGCTTTTTATCGAATAACGGAGAATGTCAGTAGTATTAAGTTCCCAGTAATGTGTCATCCAAGCCCGTCCATCATAAAGCCGAGTTTGTTCTCTACAAGTACTTAAAATTCCTTCTCTTTCTAACATATAAAAAATTTGTCGTTCATCACTTGTAAGTACGTTATCAATAATTCTTAGTTCATATCCGAACATATCCATGATAAACGCCGCAATTTTTTTTGCACGTGTCGTTCTTAAACCAATTTTATGTTCTATAGCTTGTTTCATTATTTTTATTGTAATCATATCCATAGACGAAGTGCCCCCTCTTTACAGATCCCATCAATTTTATAACAAACATTATATATATTTTTTGTTCTTCTTACTATTTAAATATTTTCCTCCTATTTGGGATACCAGAAGATTATAAAAGTAGTTCAAAATAATTAAAATCTTAAAAAAGTGACAATATTATAAACGAAAAATATAAAAAAAAGTGAAAAAAACATAATTAGGAAGAAAAAGAATGATGCGGTATTTTTTTAGGAGAAAACACATTATTTATAATTTTTTAAGGTCAATAGCTTTTAACCCTTTTTCTCCTTCTTCAACTTCAAATTCTACTTCATCGCCTTCATGAAGATACATGCCATCTGGAATGGCGGTGTAATGCACAAAGACGTCTTTTCCATCCTCTGCGGTAATAAAACCATATCCTTTCTTTGGATGGTACCATTTTACTTTTCCATTCATACTGTTTTTCTCCAGTTTTTTTACTTCTTAGAAAACAAAAAATAAAAAATTTAAAATCGTATTTTCAAACTCTTTACCTTTTATTCTCTTGTTTTTTAATTTCTCAGGAGGCATAGAACCACTTTCTTATATACTTTACCACCAAATAACTCGATTTTTTTAACAAAAACAAAAAAAGAAGCGCCCCGGCCGGAATTTGAATCCGAGTCCCTAGCTCGACAGGCTAGGATGATAGGCCACTACACTACCAGGGCAATCATTTTACTGCTAAAGGGGTAAATAACATTCCTTCTTTAAATTTTTCCCTTGAATTGAACTAATTATGATACTTCATGCCAACATTTTTTAAACTATAACTTGATAACACCATAAATGGGATGGTAAATATGGAGTTTGAAACTAACAAAAACATGGCTATATTATTCATCATCATCCTGGTATTGGGTGTTGGTATGACCTATTTTGGTGTAAATGCCATAAATACGGATCAAATTGAATTAATGTCTGAAGATATTGATCAATTGGAAACTGAAATTGCAAATAAAGATTCCGAAATTGAAAGATTACAGAATGAAGGTGAAAACTTTACTTATCATTTACTTCGATCGATGAGTCTAGTAGATGTTTCCCGGGAAATTAGGGGGAATGGTAATCTTCATTTTGATTATGCTGCAAGAATTTGGTATCCACAAAAGGAATACCAAAAGATAATTGACAACTGCACTCAGGCAATGTCTAATTACAGGAATGCGAGTGAAAACTTTGATCTTGCACAAGATTACTTTCTTGAAACTAAAGAATACACTACAGTGTCATCATATCTAGAAATTCTAAATTTATACATTGATTTATCAAAATCAGGATATTCTTTGTCTATGCTTCGGTATAATGCAAGTAGCATGCTTTCTGAAATTGCAGAAAAACTCTTAAATGAATCCTACGCAGAAAATACTACAGAATTACTTGAAGATTTTAATGCGACGTTGATGCAATTTGAAGCTATGTATCAAGCTGAAGCAGGTGGTCATCAAGGTATTGTTGATGAAATAGAAGAAGAATATGGGGATTTTTTCAACCCCAATAGAATTATACCGTGATGATGCTAGGTTATTAACTGCTTAATTCAATGATGTGATCATCCCAGAAAAACATTGGACAGATAATTGCATCGTCTGTGGAACTCCAATAGATTCTATTAAGCCCAGCGAATGATTGATCGGTTATTGTTACCTTAGTTGAATCCTGATTTGCTTGACTAAGAATATAATCAGTTCCCTCAGTTTCGTTTTGTTCTATGCGTAAATGATACCATCCGTTGAATAGATATCCACCAGAGTAAATGCTATTCAATTGGTATTCGCCTACTCCTACCATTAGTTTCGGAGCCCAACCAAGGAGATTATTGCTAATATGATCATATTCGATAGAAATTTTTGCTATTATATCAGTTGCATCATCTTGAAATTCAAGTATTAAATCTGAATCTTTGGATTCTTTACTCACATTTCCGCAATAAAACCAGATTTCCCAAGCAGAGATATCTGAAGATCCGAGGTTCTCTGGGTAATAGTACCAATATAATGGATCACTATCCTTTCGAACTTTTGTTTTAAATGAATTATTTGTATCGAATTCAAATGCGTCGGAAACTTCAAAGTTACAACTACCTCCTTCATCTTTTAAAGTAGTGAACCATTCATTACCATTATATGTTTCATTAGCTGAGTTACCCACATCATCATCAGCAAATGTTTCAGTCACTGAAACTGGAGAAGTACCATAGATACTTATGTTGGCCCAATTGGTCTGCAAGAGTTCTTCATTTTCACCATCATTATTTTTATCCCAGTAAACATCGGCTTGATTCGAAATGACATTATTACTTGGTTGATCTGTGATTTTAACTTTAAATGTTATAGCAATACTAGTATCTGCAGGGATATCTCCGTTCCAAATAATCTTTTCTTCACTGGAACTATATGAGATTTCACCAGAGGTTGTGGTCGCTGAATCTTGGATATACTCAGTGTTTTCAGGAATGAAATCCTCAAGTTCATTTGTATTTGCATCGTTTGGTTGATCGATTACACCCGTATTTGAAATGGTAATAGTGTATTCTAAGGTATCATTAATTTCAACTTCTCCCCCAGTAATGTCTTCTACTTTTTTACTTGTTTCCAAAACAGGTCTTGCGTATTTAGCAAACATGATGTTATCAATAAATGCAGTGCTATCAAACTGATTATCATAGACATCCTGTATTTCAAATGTAATTGTAACTTGTTCGTTTGGAGACACAGGATGACCTCCTTCTGTATGTAACGCGGTTGCACCAGCATCAGCACCAGGAGTTCTAGGAGTAGTATCTACCATGTCCACCTGATCTGGATCTCCTTCCTGCGAGAAAATATCAAAACCAGTTCCCGTAAGAAAATGTGAATCTAACACAAAATGCCCATTATTTACATCAGTAACATACGAACTTTGTCCCTTTGATGGGGAATCTACGGTCACTGTGAATTTATCGTTGTAATATGTTCCAACGTATTCAGGATATTCTGTACTAAAAAATTGCATATCATAATACAGATAGTTCATGTCGTCTGGAACGATTAAATCCATTGATAAAGTAGATCGATCGTAAATTTGATTAAACCATGAATTTCTTGGATATTGACCCCCTTTAAACCATGATCCACGCTCGCTTCCAGGATTCTCAGCATCACTTGTAGCCGGATAGGATCCAGCAATACCAGTACTTAATAATACAAACGAATCACCATCTGTTGCGTTCATGGTTCCAAGACCTGATAAAAGGGCTGCCTGTCTATTCCCATATTCGTCAGTATCACTATATGATGAACTTACTAGACAAGATGGATCAGATAAAACAGCTTCAGATAATGTGTCACTAAATGATGAATCAGCTATAAGTTGGTTAGAAGGTAAAATAATAATAATCAATGTAACTACTGTAATCAATGCACTTATTTTACCATTTATTCTCCTTTTTTTATTCTTATTCATTTTTCCACCTTATCCGTTTATTTTTTCTAAAATTTTTATATAATGATTTGTAGCAGATCCCAACTCAATTAGTTCTTTCAGAGATTTTGCTTCATACTCATCTCCATCACGGTGCCCATCGTTTGGAATAACAATGCAAGACCAGATATCATTAACTGATGTTTCTTCTGAAACGATTACCGAAACATCAGAATTTCCATTACGACTGCATAAATATTGTTGATATATATGATTTTCAGACACCGTATGATCGTAGAAATAAACCTCATCAATATATCCAGTCCATTTGTTGGTTTCATCGGTCTTTTGACCGATTGATAATACAGATTTGTCGCCACTGGTAAATCCTGGATTAGACGTAGCAAGATCACATTCATCACCATTGACAAAAAGAGAAGAAGTATTGGAATAACTATCCCATCTCAATCCGATGTGATACCATTCTCCACTATTCAATGTACCTGAACTCAAAAGATACTCATTACCATCCATAGAAAAACTTGCATAAATTTTACTGCCATATTGAAAGATTTGCACATAATTTTGATCATCACCATATGCTTCCAAAACACGATTATTATCTAAGTTTATATCTGTACTGTTAATCCATAGGGTTATCGAAAAATCATGATTTGGCAGATCATTGAGAGCGGAAGGCAATGGACATGTGATTCCATTAGTGGAGGTATTAAATCTATAGCAACCGCCCACTTTTCCATTATCTGTCCAAGTAGCATTTGATATTGCAACCTTGTTTTCTGAATTCATATAATCCTTTGTAAAATCTGAAGAATTTGTATTAAATGGTAAATATAAATCTGCAAATGATTCATCATTACAGTACCACGTATAAATTGAAGTCACAACATCACCATCAATATCATTTGATGTTCCATTTATGCAAATTAAATCTTCTCCACTAGTATTTTGTAATAATGAAGAATAAATGAACGGAGTGCCCTGATACGGCTTTTCGTTATAAAATGGATTGTCAAATTCTCCTTCGAAAACAATTTCAGATCCTCCTTCATCAGTTTTAGAAACCACGGTAACTTCTATTGTTTTGTCCATTTCCGAAAATGAAAGCGATAACGTTTCCTTTTTCCCCATATTCCAGTTTTCAGATTTTTTATATAAATTTCCATTAATAAATATTTGATATTCTTGCAATGTTTCTCCACCGACATGGACTAATTCGGGGAATTCTCCAGACACTGATCCTTGAATATCAACATTAGATTCTGCAACGTAACCTGGGAGAGGAAATACAAACAAATAAATTGCACTAAAAGAAAGAACTGCGATTAAAAGAAGAATCACACTTCCAACTATTTCAGAAATAGCATTATTATTTTGCATTCTAGTGCGTTTTTTCATCTCTCCATCACACACAATAGTAATTGGTGTGCTTGGATTATTTAAAAGATTCCTGTCATTTTTACAAAATGAAAAAATAAAAATTTAAAAATGGGATTAAAACATGAACTTAAATACGAAAAATGAAACTAATACTAAGATAAAACCGAATCTTACTCCAGAGGATAGTTTTCCATCCATCATAAAACCACCTAAAAGCCCTCCACCAACACTTTGTACTAACACAAATGAAAAAAACGTGTATTTCAACAATTCACTATCAATTTGAGCTATTTGCATGTTCCCGATGGATTGACCTGCCATTTGATCCTGTAAATCAAAGATAGCAGTAAAAATCGTTTTATCAATAATCAGAATAACCGCGAGGAAGACAAAAAAACTAATGAAAATCACAATACTATACATAGACATTTCTGCTTTTCTTTGCATTTCAACTCTTTTTGCCTGATCAATTTCTTTAGCAGCAGCTTCAAAAACAGATGCTGTATTACCACCGATTTCAAGTGCTTTATTAATGGTAATAGTCATTCTTTTCACTGCATCAGTATTGATTCGTTTTGCAAAGTTATTCAATGCATCATGAACACTGATACCCCATGATAACTGAGCTGTCATCCGTTTAATCTCCGGTGTTAGTTTTCCATGATCAGCTTCAGCAGCAGAGGTGATAGCATCAAAAACGGTCATGCCTGATGCAGTGGACCCACTAATCTCCCGTAAGAAATCGGGGAGTTGATTTTGAATATCTGTTTTCTTTTTGGTTTTTAAATAGCTATAGAAACCAATAGGACCAATTGCAGAAAGCACTGCAAAAACAAGTAAATCAAAACCAGCAAGACCAAGAAAAGACAAATCGATACTTCCGATAAACGCAAAAAAGCCAAGGACAAATAATACTGCGGTGACTATTAAGGAAACTGCTAGGATGATTTGCATCGGAAGATCTGAACCATATACTTTTTTCAAATTATATGCTTGAGATTCCCAGAATTCTTTCATATTGATTCACCCATACCCGATTTCATCATCACATAAAAACCAGCATAGGCCATTGGAAGAATTAAAAATGCTAAGATAAACATAAATTCAAATGAGATTCCACCGCTTGTCATACCCATAATTGAAAGAATGATGACAAGAAATAAGGGAAAAGCAATCACAGTTACCACAAATGCTTCAGCCATAACAGCGAGAGATTCTAAGTTTCGTTTCCTTTCTACTAAATCCTGCTCCATATATTTTTCAACGCAACGATTAAAATATGGCCCAAGTTCACTACCTGATTGAATCACACCAAGTATGCCTTGTAAGAATTCTT
>JAGXLH010000006.1 GCA_018334795.1 Thermoplasmatota archaeon | reverse complement strand
CCGATATTAACATTTGTACTTTTAGTCTGGTTAATCGTATTCTTAGCGCTTTCAATTCTTGTATTTAAAAAACGAGATTTGTAAGATGTTTTTCAACCAGTGATTCAACGATATTTCGACGTTGTTTCAATTCCTCTGGTTCAAAAAATGATAAGTCCGGATATTTAATATTTGTTAATATCAACGGTGTTGCTGGAGATATATTAAAATCGATTGGTGTCTCTGGATGAGTTAGTGCTTGTTGAATTTGATCTAATGTTATTTTTTCCTTACAATATTTTATCGATGCTTCAATGATACGGCGGATTTGATTCCACAAAAAAGTTTGGGCCGTAATTTCTACAATGACAACGTTATCTCCTTCATTAACCGTGATTCTGTCAATGGTTCTCACCGGATTTCGATGAGATTCAATACGGGCAAAATTTGAAAAATCATGTTTCCCAATGAACAAGGATAGTGCATTTTTTAATTTACTAGTTGAAAAACGATTTATTGGAATTAAATAGCGATATGATCTACTAATTGCATGTCTTGGATTAAAGTTGTCATCTACCTCTGTGATACCATATGGGAAAATTGAGTCGAACTCACTAGATAATAAATACAACACATTTTTTGCAGGTTCATCTGTATAAAACGTCATTACATTAGTCAACGCTGAAACTCGTTTATCCGTTCTACTGCCGCATCTTATTTCTGCTTTTTTCACATCAGAAATAATGTTTTTATCGATAAGTGAATCGATTATCCTTTCCTCTATTGTCCGAACTGTTGGTTGCCGGGCATACCCATGAAAACGGGTTCCATCATAAGCAATTTTTAAAGCTAATTTAGGCATATGTCTCAAAGACTTTTTTTCATAAACGTAATCAAGAAACAATAAATGGATAAAAGAGTATAAAAAATATGAGAAAAAAGGTTTTTCAAATTTAATAAAAAAAGAAGAAAAAAGTTGGATTATTTAACTTGGTTTTCTGCAATATCTCCAACAACTGGAAGTTTGAATTTTTCCCCTTGGTATGCCTTGAACATAAGAAGTAACCAAAGAACAACCATGATCAAATAAATAATCCAGGATAGCCACAGCAATGCAGGTATACCCGCATTATAACTCACACCATAGTAACCACCATAACTAACACTAGGTGCGCCGATCCAGCCAAGGACCCAACCTATAATGGTTAATGGTAAAAACGTTAGAATTGATTGCATCGCATGGAATCTAACTGTTTTATTTTCCTTCTCCAAAAAGAAAAAAATAATGCCGGTAACCCAGGTTAGAACATAACACAGAGCGCTTGCCACATTTTCATCTAAATTCATTGACGATTTCTTTTGATCTGCCATATCTTTTCCTCCAATATAATCCTTAATTCAATTTTTACCTTGGAAAGTTAATAAAGCTATTTATTATTTGTCATTTATTTCAGGTAAAAGAAAGAAGGAGTCGTCATAGCGTACCACTGAAATCTGATCTGAAGTATAGTTAACTTTCTTAGGTTTGTTAATAACCGTAATTGAATAGTTATTTTTATCCATCACTTGTATCTCATCATCTTTTTGACTCACCACAATCATATCTTGAACCAAATCATCATAATCATACGCAGTTGTTTTTTCAAAATCTTTTACAGCAAATGTATGATTATTCCATGTTTTCAAATCAATGACATGAACCGTGTTATTTGATAAGGAAGTAACGAAAAATAACCGGTCTCCCGTTACAAGAATACTATGCTTATCAAAACCAGGAAGTCGGAGTAAATAAGTCATTCGATATACTTGTTTTCCATCCTTCATACCAACATTACTAGAAGAAACAGTAATCTCCCCGCAAAACTCTTCCTGTGCTTTTTTTATGATGGATGCTGCAGCCTGTTTATCGCTTAACAAATAATCGATACCTGTTTTTTCAAAGTTTTTATCAGTTACAAACAACTTCCGATTACCATTTTTTTGCATTGAATAAACAAGGGCATTAAGAAACTCCTCAATTGATTTCTTCTGTTGATCGCTCATTTTCTTTTCAGATGATCGGATTTGAAGAATGGCTTCATGATACCCCCCAAATTGTTTAGAACAAATATCACACACATTCGGCTTCAAGCGTATTTCAACGAAATGATCTTCAGAAACCTGTTCATTATCAATCATACTAGTAATAGTAACCTTACAAAAAATACTGTCGTCTTCATCATGACAATCTAAAATAATCTGAATGTCTTTTAACTCGGGACTAAATGAAAACGCATTTTTCACATATCGTTTCACTATTTTTTCAAATGAATCCTTTTTCCACGTGCTCTTATATTTGTATCCACCACAATAATTGCACACTGGAATATGAAATACATCAGGCCCATGTGCAAACTGATGGTTTTTTAAGTAACATTCAAGACAAGAACCATTTCGAAAGATTGGTTTATCTTTTCCGCAATCAACACAATACATAATTCACCAGAACAACCATGTTTATGATACTTAAAGCATATGATAGAATGATGGTTCAAATATTTTCACGAATTTTCATTTGACGTAATTGTTGTTTTGCTTTCTGTACCAACACAACACCAAGAATAATTAAGCCTGCACCAACAAGAAATAACGGAGTGGGATACTCACCAATAAAAAAAGATAAAAGAATAGTAAATAAAGGAATGAAATTAAGAAACACCGCGGATTCAGCCGCTTCGCTTTTTGACAACGCATAATACCAAGCAATATATGCAAAAACACTACAAAACAATCCCAAGTAAAGCACAGCAAGCAAACCAGAAACACTCATGTTAACTATAACAAGATTAATATCAGTATAAACAAAAGGAAGAAACAACATTGTTCCCAGTAAAAACGCATTTGCATTAACAACTAATGAATCCTCTTCTTTAAGCATATGTTTTCCAACAATAGAATACACTGCCCAACATACCGCAGAAAGAATCACAAGAATGCTTCCAAAAAGAAAAGACGGATCAAAAACAATTTGTTCATTGCTCATTTGTCCAAACATAACAAAAACTACACCAATAAATGAAATGATAACTCCCATTGTTTTTAAACGAGTGAATCGTTCATGTAAAAAAAGTGCGGAAAAAAGCGAAATGAACAATACATTCGTATTAATCAACACACCACCTGTACTTGCACTAGTTAAAGAGACACCCGTAAATTGCAACATGTAAAGAAGAGTTACTCCAGTCAATGCAAGAACAAGTAATTGGGGAATTTTTTGTTTCGAAAGAAAAAATGGTTTTTTAAGAAGAAACAATAGAAAAAACATTACTGGTGTTGCCACCACAAAACGCAAGAAACCAAGCATAATCGGTGGAATTTCCTGATGAATCACTCGTACAGCAACAAAACTACCCGCCCAGGATAAACTTGCAAAGATAAGAAGACCATACACCAACAAAAACCGTGGTTTCATAATAAAAATAGAAGGAAATAAGATTATTTTTTCTTTACGGCTTTCATTCCTCCTTTAAACGCCGTATCATTCACTGATTTAAATTTCGATGGAACATTTGCAAAAATCGTATCCAGCAAGATATCTGAATCAAACGGAAGAAGACCAGTTTCAGCAAGCCCACCAAGAAGGACAATGTTTTTTGTGATTCTAGCACCAGCATCCTTTGCAATCTGCAACGCATCCAACGTGATTAACTCCGCATGAGATGAAATAGCATCATACACTTCATCCAACGAAGGATAGGTTTCCCCACCAACATTAACCGTAAAAGGTACCACAGGATTCGTATCAGTAATTACTTTCGTTTTCTTATTTGCATACTGAATATAGCGGAGTGCTTCAATAGGTTCAGTACTCACGATGACATTAGCAGTTCCACTCGCAATAAGGGGGCTAGAAACATCACCCATCCTGACCGTACAATACACCGATCCGCCACGTTGAGCCATTCCATGAACTTCCGAAGCGTAAACTTTCACATCCGCATTAACTGCAGCTTTTCCAAGAATATTAGTTGCCGTGATCACTCCTTGACCGCCAACACCGGTTAGCACAATACTAGTTTTCATCTTAGTTCTCCTCCTTTCTCACTTTGATAGCTTTTTCAGGACAGATCTGAAGGCAATTACCACAGCCATTACATTGTTGTTCATCAATGTAAACGCTGCCATCCTTTTTGTAAAATGCAGGGCAACCAAACTTATCCAAACATGTATTGCATTGGGTACATTTCTCTTGATCCACTTCAAAAGTTGGAACTGGCTTGCCTTCTTTACGACGATCACGATTCTTTAAAAGGATACATGGCGCTTTACTCACAACAACAGAAGTACCTTTGAAATCAAGTGCTCGTTTGAATGCTTCACTGGTTCTCGTTACATTATTCGGATTCACTACTTCCACATGTTCCACGCCACATCCTTTAACCACATCTTCAATAAGAATTCTACGAGCTGGATTACCCATACCATCCGTTTCTGTTCCAGGATGGGGTTGATGACCTGTCATCGCAGTGGTTCGGTTATCAAGAACCGTAATGACCACATCATGATTATGATGCACTGCATTTACAATCGGTGGAATCCCAGAATGGAAAAATGTTGAATCGCCCATATAGGAAACGATCTTTTGATCGGTTGATATCGATAGACCGCAGGCAGTACCTGCATTTGATCCCATACAAAGTAATAAATCAGCCATTTCAAGTGGTGGTGCTTTTCCAAGGGTATAACACCCAATATCCGTAGGATACACGGTATCTTTCGGAGCGACTTTTTTAACTGCATAATACGTTGCTCGATGTGGACAACCCGGACATAATGCGGGAGGTCTACTTGGAAGTTTAATTTGAGATTCTTTGGATTTTGGAAATGGGGTTTTTTTATCAAAAATTTTTGCTAGAACATTTGTTACTATATCAGGATTGTATTCGTATAATCGTGAGAAATGATCCGTTGATTTTCCAAGAATTTTTACATCAATTCCTTGTTCATCAGCCATCGTGTGAATTTGATTTTCTAAAATAGGTTCTAATTCCTCAACAACAACTACAGTGTCACAATCAGAAAGAAGTTTTTTGGTCATTTTCGGTGGAATCGGATGGGTCATACCAAGTTTTAAAATCGTAACATCTACCTTTAGTTCTTCAGCTGCTTCTTTCACATAATTGTAAGCAACACCAGAGGTTAAAATGCCCATCTTACTTTTTTTTCCAATTTGAATGAACTCGTTAAATGGAGATTTATCGGAGAGTGCTGCTGCTTTTTTCATTTTTTCTAACAATTCAGGATGTTTCTTTCTTGCAGTAGCAGGAACAGTTACTAAATCAGGATCTTTTTCAAAAAAACCTTTTCCCTTAGATGGTTTTGGTTTCTTCAACGTCACCGGTCCTCGAGCATGATTCAATCGAGTGGTAGTTCTAAGAAGAATTGGAGATTTTAACTCTTCAGAAACATCAAAACCAATTCGAGTCATCTCCTTTGCTTCTTCAGGCGTAGTTGGTTCAAACATAGGACAACTAGCAAAAAGTGCAAAATATCGATTATCTTGTTCATTCTGAGATGAATGACATGATGGATCGTCAGCAGAAATAATAACATGACCGCCTTTGCAACCAACATATAAATAGGTCATGAACGCATCACTAGCCACATTTAAACCAACATGTTTCATACAAGTAAGACTGCGTAGTTTCGAAAACGATGCAGCACCTGCTACTTCTAATGCTACTTTTTCATTCGTTGAATACTGAAAATAAAAAGATGGTTTTTTGTTCTTTTTCTTCAAATATTTAGCAATATGTGAAAACGTATCAGCTATTTCAGAAGACGGCGTTCCAGGATAAGTAGTAGCCACGTCTACTCCTGCTTCAATCGCTCCACGAGTTATTGCTTCATTTCCAAGTAATAAAATAGTTTTTTCTGGTTTCTCCTCAATAATTTCCATGATCATCTCCCCAAAAGGTGGATAGTAAACGGTAGGTTTTCGTTCAATTTGATGAACTTTCTAGCGCATATAAAGGTAACTGCAAAATTTATATAGCACTATTTTGTATAATATGAGGAATGTGGTTAATTAAAATAGTATTTTTCTTCAACAATTAAAAGAGGGACAATTTGAAAAGATTCAAAATCTCAGTGGAATGTTTAAATACTATTTCAAACATAATACTTAGTAACGGGGACAAATATGAAAAAACAATTCATTGTATTATTTCTAATTGCAATTTTTTTAAGCAGTAGCAGTTATGTTTTTAGCATGCCAACGAATCAAAACTTTCAAACAGAAACGATAACACTTTCACTCTCTGCATCATCCATATCAACAGCTGAAACAGAGGATTTTATTTCCATTTCTATTCCCGAAGCAACAGGAAAAATCAAGATACCAACACATCCATCACTCCCAATCATAACTAAAACCATAACCTTGCCATTTGGATCAACGATTCAATCATTAAATTATGAAATATCACATCAAGAAGAAATTACTATTGATACACAAATCAACCCCGTTGCATATCCAACACCACTTAATCCTTCAATCACACTAATGGAAAAAGAAATTAATCAAGAGATATACGAATCTTCAAGTCCTTACCCATCCCAAACTATAAACTCAAGAATTGCAGCAGGATTACACGATGAGAAACTTGTAAACACACTTACTCTAACTTGGCATCCAATCCAATACATCCCTACAGAAGATACACTAGAATTCAGCAAAGAAATCACCATTTCAATAACGTACAAACCAGGATCAACACCCGTTCAAGAGACAAATGAGAACAAACTAGTCATCATTGGCCCTGAATCATTTGCAGATGAAACTCAGCCATTGGTCGATCATAAAAATGATTATAATGTACAAACAATGTATACTTCTGTTGAACAAATTTATCGAGATTATACTGGAAGAGATCATGCTGAACAAATTAAAAAATATATTTATGATGTTGTGAAAACACAGGGCGTATCATATGCATTATTACTTGGAAGTGTAGAATTAACACCAATGAGGGAAACAGCTATTCGTGTCTATCATGATGACAATATCCTTACTGATCTTTATTACGCTGATGTGTTCGAAAGTGATGGAAGTTTTTCAAGTTGGGATACGAATAATAATGATAAATTCAGTGAATATAATTGGGAAGATGGTTTACTTGAACATGTAGATTTATACCCTGATTTGCACGTTGGAAGAATTCCTTGTGAGGATGAAAAAGAAGTTAAAACAATAGTGAACAAGATCATCACCTATGAAAATACTGCTGCTTCATCATCTTGGTATAAAAAAATAATTCTGATGGCAGGAGATACCTTCCCCGGCCATGGAGTAATAGAGGGTGAATTGGTCACTCAACACATTGCGGAGATAATGGAATCTCATGGTTTTGAACCAGTGAAATTATGGACTTCAAAAGGAAATTTTAATCCATTAACTATTAACAAGGAACTCACCGCTGGAGCAGGATTTATTAGTTATTCAGGACACGGATACGAACAAGGATTTGGTACTTCACCCCCAGATGTAGAACAACGAATAGAATATTTTACACCTTATTTATTTGGAGTGTTTAATGGATATAAATTACCAGTTATCTTTTTTGATGCTTGTTCTACAACAAAACTTGATTTCACCATTGAGGATCTTCAAGAATGGTACCCACTTCCACTTATCAAAGTACTCTCTTTTATTTATGGAATTGAATACGAGTTAGATTCGCTGTATCCTCCAATTTCATGGCAAATCGTAAAAAAACCAAATGGGGGTTGTATTGCATCCATTGGATCGACTCGTGTGGCGTTTACTGGAGTTGATGAAGATGGGGCTCATTGGGGTGCAGGATTCTTAAATACCCATTTCTATGAAGCATATGAACCTGGTGCGAAACTTGGAGAATTATTTACTCAATGTCAAACAGATTATCTTAATGAAGTAGGTACTGAATGTATCACCCTTCAGGAGTTTATTCTGATTGGGGATCCAAGTCTTCAACTTGGCGGTTTTGCATAATCAGTTTTAAAAAATTTCTTTTTTTCTTTTTACCCTCTTATCTTTAATATACAACACCATTATTTCTTCCAATATAATTGATTTAAAATTATTACCTGGTTTCAAGGTGAAATATAGTGAAATCAACTAACCATGAAGAAAACATGATTAAAAAATATCCTGCTCCCTGGTCGTTAAAAGGTAAAGGATTTATTCTTCTCTATCGATTTTCCAAAAAAGAAATCCAGACGGATGATTTTCTTTCTCAAAAATTTAAGGATTCTTTTCTCGGTGGATTTGGTGCAGTGATGATCGTTGATTATCAAGAATCAAATGCCGGTCCATACCAGGAACTTCTTTTTATTCCAGGAAACATTCGTTACGCAGGGAAAAAGAAAAAAACGATTAGTAAAATCTATGTATCAACACTAGTAAGCAAAATGAACGGAATTCAAAACTGGGCCATTCCAAAAGAACACGCATCGTTTGATTTTAAAGAAAGTGAGAAACACATTACTCAAATTCAAGTTTTTTCTAAGAAAAAGAATATTATTGATCTGAAACTAAAAAATGGACGGATGAAAATTCCAGTTAACACAAAATTTTTACCTTTTCCATTAGTGCAAGAACATGAAGATAAAGCATTTTATACCAAATTTTCAGGATCTGGAACGGGACGTTTAGCAAAAGTATTACATTTAAAAGTCAATTCTGAGATGTTTCCAAAACTCTCAGAAAAAAAACCAGTGGTCTCCTTGAGGGTAGATCCATTTACTATTCATTTTCCAAAATCTACCATCAAAAAAATAGTCTAAATTAGTCATAAGTCACAAACATATTTTTTTCAAAAACAATACTAACAATGTTTTGAGACCGTTATCAACATTGAAAATTAGGGTAAATTATTAAAAAAGTTCTTAAATTACACAATGTATTGTGTAGCAAATTTGGCGTGTGTGATATGGGAAGAAAAAAAGATAAAACAAACGAATACAACCAGCTTTCACCAGAAGAACTTCACACACATATACGAAAAAACATCAGCATTCCAAAATATATGGATGCTTTTCTTTATGAGCAAAATATTAGTTTATCAAAACTCGTACAAAACGCCATCATCACAAGAATGGAAGAAGAAAAAGAAACCATCATAAAAAAGGATGTGCACAAAGAGATCCAAGATAAAAAAGCACGAAAGCGCTTACAAGAAGAACGGAAGAAAAATCCTGAATTTGAAAACGAACTCAAACGAGCTAAACATGTACTTACCGCTTATTTCAATGCTTTTGACGATAATGATACTGATGCACTTCACCGTCGAAAACAATTAATGCTAAAGGAATTCCCAGAAATGTATGTAGACGTGCTTAAATTTGAAGAATGGTATGAGAAAAATCAGTTGCGATATCAACGAATGAAAAATCACTATGATAATCCTATTGAGCGGTTAATTCGAATTAAAAACATGTTTGCGTCAACGACCCCTCCCTAAAACCAAAGAATAATGGTTTTTAAAGGGTGTTTCGTTCTCAGCCTTGATAATCCTAAATGAAAAATAATATAAAACTTCTAATTACCGTGTGCTTTTTTCATCTTTTCAATGATGGTGTTATCTCACTAGTACCATTACTCTTCCCTGTCTTCAGAACTCTTTTTAATCTCTCATATTCACAAATTGGAATTATCACCGGAACGGGACTAGCCGTAAGCCTATTTGCACAGTTCTTCATTGGGATTCTCTCAGACAAACGAAATTTCAAAACATTACTTCTCACTGGTATGAGTTTACTTGTAATCGCCCTGCTCATATTTCCAAACATCCAAGGATTCATCTCGTTATTCGCTCTTTTCATCCTCCTTAGATTCTCATCTAGTTTCTTTCACCCACTTGGTATAGGATTAATATCAAAACGATTCAAAAAAGACCGTCTTGACTGGGCAATGGGCATTCAAAGCGCCTTAGGAGACCTCGGAGTTTTCATCGCTATTGCATCAACACTTTTCATTGCTGAAACCATCGGATGGACCTATCCCTTCTACATCTGGACCATCATCGGAATTATATCGATAGTATTAGGATATATTCTTACTAAAAACATTCCGAAAACAGATCTCAAACAACAACCAGTACATCAAAAGAAACTTTTCAAAGAAAAAATTCATGATTATAAAAAAATCATAACAAAACTCAGATACTACGCACCAATGCTTATTATCAGCGGAGCCACTTGGGGAACAACACTCACGTACTTACCTCTTTTTCTAGACGAAAACACACCACTCTCATTATCAATCATAGGATTTATCGTTTCTCTCTGGATTGGATTTGGAACTATAGCTGCATTCTTCTATGGGCATCTTCACTCAAAAATAGGAAGGAAAAAAATAATTATCCTGTGTTATCTCACCATTGCAACAATGAACTTTTTTCTTATCATAAACCCTATTCTCAGTATCATTCCAGTTATTGTGGCAATCCTTGGGATAGCTACGTTTCTTACTTTTCCAATCTTATTTTCATATGTTTCAGAAATTACACACGAATCAAATGAAGGAAAAACATTTGGATTTATTTTCACCCTTCAACTAGGTGGAGGAACGTTCTTATTATACATTAGTGGCTTTCTCTCAGATGTTTTTGGTATATGGATTCCGTTCATCTTCATGGCCATAGCAAGTATAGTTGCCACCATAAGTATCTTTTTTAAAAATAATGCAGCCCAAGACCAAGATAGTTAATTGATTTAGAAAGAATATTACGAAGAAATTGGCTTTGAAAACAATTTCGCTCGTTTAATCCCATATCTTCTTTTTAAATACTGTACATATTTTTTTTCATACCTTGGTTTCAATCCAATTGATTTCAAATGATGATCTATTCCTTGCTCATACTTCCTCATACATCTCACAACATTATTTTTACTTGCTTTCTCTATTTAAAACTGTACTGTCAAACTATCAAAAATGAAAAAATCAATCAATATCTTTAAGACAGAATCACATTATCCATCAAATGATGAATCCGAAAACAGCTATGACCATTGGTGGATCTGATTCCTCAGCAGGGGCCGGCATCCAGGCAGATTTAAAATCATTTACCGCTCTTGGCATTCACGGGACAACAGTGCTAACAAGTATCACCATACAAAACACGCAAACTGTAAAAAAAATCATTCCTACCTCTGCAGAAGATATTAGAAACCAGATTGAAACGGTAATGGAAGATATCCCTATAAAACATGTAAAAACAGGATTGTTGTATGAACCATCCATTGCCAAAATTGTTTCCTCTGCGACAAAAAAATATAACTGGGATTTAATCGTTGATCCAGTACTTACTGCAACAAGCGGAGATTCTCTTGCATCAACAAATCTTACAGAAGAAATAAAAAAAACACTTATTCCAATCTCCACTATTATCACTCCTAATATACCTGAAGCTGAAGCTGTAACTCAACATTCAATTTCAACAGTTGAAGGAATGAAACAAGCAGCAAAAAAAATCCATACTATGGGAGCAAAACACGTTGTGTTAAAAGGAGGGCATCTTCAAAACAAAAAAGCATACGACATTCTGTATGATGGCAAACAATTCACTGAACTATCCTTGCCAAAAATTCCTAACAAAAAAGCACATGGATCAGGTTGTACTTTTTCAGCTTTAATAACTGCATATCTTGCAAAAGGAAACAATGTTCAATCAGCATTCACCCAAGCAAAATATAGTTTATGGAATATGATAAACAACGGATACACCATTGGAGAAGGATCAGATGTATTACGTATCACAAATCAAACAATTAAGAATGCTCCACAAAAAATACAATCATCCCTCCATCTAGAAACATGGATGTATCTTTCAAAAATCATACGTAAGATAGTAGATGAATTACCATTATCTTTTACTCCGGAAGTTGGATGTAACATTGGTTTTGCTTTACCAGATGCAAAAAATAAAAATGATATTTGTGCTCTGAATGGACGAATAGTTCGATCGTCAAATAAGCCTCAGCGTTGTGGTCCACTTCAATTTGGATCATCTAAACACATCGCCTCGATTATTTTAGCAGTCATGAAAACTTATCCAAATCAACGATGTGCAATGAACATCAAATATACTTCAAAAAATCTTTCAATGATCAAGCAAACTTCATTTCGTATCTCATCATTCAACCGGATAAACGAACCAGAGAATACGTCTTCAACAATGGATTGGGGAACGAAAACAGCGATAAAAAAAACAGAAACATGTCCAGATTGTATTTATGATACTGGTGGCATGGGAAAAGAACCAATGATTCGAATTTTAGGACAAAATCCATCCGATGTATATCGCAAATTAAAACAAATAATTCATCAATACTAAAAAACCAATAACTCAATGAATCCGTCCTACAAATCACATGCCTTTTTTTACTCCCTAATTAACAGAAGGCGAAAGTTTTATCTAGAACTATCCAGTTGGCATCTCCTAACTAGTAAACAATTAAAACAATAGATATTCTAGGGAGGTATAGAGATATGCCAGGAAATGAAACAGCCGATGAAAACACTATTTTTGTAGGAAACAAACCACCAATGAGCTATGTTCTCGCCGTTGTCACTCAATTCAATGGCGGATCAGATGATGTATCTATCAAAGCTCGAGGCAGAGCAATCAGTCGAGCAGTAGACACCGCTGAAATCGTTCGAAACAGATTCGTCAAAGATGCAGTCATAAAAGATATCATCATTGGAACAGAAAGCCTAACTAACGAAGAAGGACGCAGTTCAAATGTATCATCTATAGAAATCACTTTGTCGACAAACTAAACACATCAAAGAATCTAAAGAATGATCAAAGTTGATTTTTATTCTTTATTTTTTTATTATTTTTTAATGTTTCATCAATCAATGATTTTTAACCACATTATTTTTTTAAGAAACACAAACAATTTTAATACTGCATCTCATTACTGTCTACTGTTGATTTTCAATGGCGAATTATATTATTGTGACAGGAGGAGTTGTTTCAGGGTTAGGAAAAGGAATAACCACTGCCTCAGTTGGAAAAATATTGCAAATGCATGGCTATAATGTCACTGCAATGAAAATAGATCCCTACATTAACTGTGATGCAGGAACCCTTCGACCTACCGAACATGGAGAGGTTTGGGTAACTGAAGATGGTGGAGAAATCGACCAAGATCTTGGTCATTATGAACGCTTCCTGGACATTAACATTCCAAAATATCATAATATTACCAGTGGACAAGTGTATGGATCTGTCATTGATAAGGAACGAAAAGGAAAATATCTAGGTAAAACCGTTCAACCCATCCCACATGTCACAAATGAAATCAAAAATCGGATTCGGCGGCCAGCGAAAGACAAAAATTATGATTTTATCCTCGTTGAAATTGGGGGAACCGTTGGTGACTACGAAAACGTTTTATTTTTAGAAGCGGTTCGTCAAATGAAACTTGAAGGAGATAAGGTTCTTTTTGTTCACGTAACCTATGTTCCGGTCTTAGATGCTCTTGGCGAGGCAAAAACAAAACCAACACAGCACTCGGTAAAACTGCTTAGAGAGATTGGTATTCAACCGGATTTTATCGTTGCTCGAGCAGATGATTTATTAGATAGTGTTCGCAAAGAAAAAATCGCTTTATTTTGTAACATAAAAGAAGAAGATGTCATTAGTGATTCAAACATTGATCATGTCTATGCGGTTCCATTGTTGTTTGAAAAACAACAATTATGTAAGAAAATTCTTCGAAAATTGAGGCTGAGAAAAGATGTTGAAGATGTAAAACCTTGGAAGGAATTCATCACAAATATTAGAAAGTTAGAAGAAAGCGTTACGATTGGTATCGTTGGAAAATATTTCGATATTGGGACCAGTCAACTTTCTGATTCATATATCTCTGTTATCGAAGCTGTTAAACATGCATCATGGAAGAATGATCTTATTCCAAAAATTCAATGGATTGATTCAAAGGAATTTGAAGAGGACTCAGATAAACTTGTAACTTTAGACCATGTTGATGGAGTTATTGTACCAGGTGGATTTGGGCTTTCAGGAATACAAGGAAAGATCGATACGGTTACCTATACTCGAGAACATGATATCCCGTATCTTGGCTTATGTCTTGGTATGCAACTAGCTGTAGTTGAATATGCTCAAAATGTTTGTGATCTACCTAATGCCCACTCAAAAGAAGTTATCAAAGACACCAAGTATCCAGTGATTGATTTCATTCCAGAACAAGTAAACATTCTTCAAGAATCTAGATATGGCGCAACCATGAGACTTGGTTCGTATCCTGCAATTTTAAAAAAAGGAACACGAGTTCATGAATTATATGGAAAGGATGAAGTCGAAGAACGACATCGGCATCGCTATGAAGTAAACCCTGATTTTGTAAAGACACTTGAAGATGGTGGCCTTGTCTTTTCTGGTCATTCACCAGATGGTATTCTTATGGAATTCTTAGAACTACCTGACCATCCATTCTTTATAGCAACTCAAGCTCATCCTGAATTTAAATCTCGACCCATTAAACCAGCACCATTATTCGATGGGTTCATTAAAGCTGCAATTAAAAAAAAACGAAATAACCCTAATGCATCATTGAAACAAATCGCTTAATAGAAGAGAAGATGAGGTCAGTATTCATCTTTTTATTTTTTTAATAAATACCGTTTTTCCCGATCGATATCCATAAAGAAATCTGCGGATTCAATCAGTTTATGTGATGTGGATTTTCCAAATGCGATAATTTCCACGCGGCATCCTAGACTTTTTGAATGTTCCACAAGTTCCGTGAAATCACCATCACCGCTAACTAAAACAACCACATCAAGTTTTGGAGCAAGTCGCATGATATCCATAGCGATACCAACATCCCAATCACCTTTTTTTGATCCATCAATAAACACTTGAATGTCCTTTGCTCTTACTTCAAAACCCATGCGCTCTAATGCATCGTAAAACTGACTTTCATCTTTTACATCTGCTTTAATCACATAGGCTATAGCTCGAATAAGCTTCCGATCAGCAATAGCATCTTTTAACAAGGATTTAAAATCAACTTTTTTCTTATACAAATTTCGTGCTGAATAATACATATTTTGCACATCAACAAACACGCCAATCCGTTGATGCTTATGAACAACTTGAATCATACAGTATACCTAAACAATCTTATTATTAAAAAACCATGCACCTGAAAAAAATATTGTTAGATAAAAAAAAAGAGAAGAATGTAAAGACTATGAAGATTTATTTTTCTTCTTTTCTTTCACCGGTGGCATCGGTGGTTGATCAATCTTTAACCGAAGTTGACACCGTAAACAACGTTCTGACTCCTTTATTGCCTCATCTTTGGCCATACACTGTTCAACTTGACAGAAACCAGGAAATCGATCTTTAACGGGTATCTTTCGAATTTCAACCCGTTTACGATCCGCAAAATCCTCTTCACGACCTAAATAAGGCGATACTTCATCATGTTCAGTGAGTTGTTGTTCAATTTCACCAGAACCGCCTAAATATTTATCTATTGAACTTGCGGCAACTCGGCCCATTTGCACCGCTTCAATCACAGAAGCAGGACCACTCACAAGATCGCCGCCAGCATACACTCCTTTCTCAGAGGTTTCTAATGATTCTTCATCAGCAACTACTCGGCCACGTTTTGAAAGTTTAACACCAAAATCACTTGGCACATCAGATTGTTGACCAATCGCCATGATCAAACGATCAAGTTTCAAACTGAATTCACTACCCTCAATAGGCACTGGCCGCCTGCGACCACTCGCATCAGGCTTTCCAAGTTTCATCTTCACACATTCAACATGAATCTTATTCTTCTTTGGAATCACCTGGACAGGATTCACTAAATATTTCATTTCCACGCCTTCATCAATTGCATCCTCAATCTCATGATCATAGGCCGGCATCTCCTGACGAGTCCTCCGATATAACACGGTTACACTATTTGTTTCATCCATACGAAGTGAACTTCGTGCAACATCAATAGCGACATTTCCACCGCCAACAACAGCCACATCACCCTCAATATTTACTTTTTCATTAAAATTAATCTTCTTCAATGTTGAAATACCATCAAGAACTCTTGAATCTTCTTCTCCAGGAAGACCTATACTAAAACCCTTGGGGGCACCCATGGCCAAAAAAATGGCATCAAAACCTTTGTCAAACAATGATTTGGTTGAGGAAACCGGATTATTAGTTTTAATCTCCACCCCAATTTCCTCAATCTCATTAATCTCTTTTTCAAGTAATTCTGGCGGCAATCTATAATCGGGAATACCTGCTTTAAGCCATCCGCCTGGTTCTGGTAACGCTTCAAAAACAGTAACCTTATGACCTTGTAATCGTAGAAACCAAGCAGCAGTTAATCCAGATGGACCCGCACCAACAATGGCAACCTTTTTCCCAGAATCTTTCGCAAAGGATAATTTTTTCTTCCATTTTTTCTCATCGTTTTCCGCAACAAATCGTTTTATCTCCCGAATTGAAATCGGTTCATTAATCTCTCCTCGACTGCACTCGTTTTCACAAGGATGATGGCATACCATCCCAAGGGAATGAGGGAATGGAAATTTCTCTCGAATTACCGCTATTGCATCATCAAAACGACCTTCTGCAGTATACCGAACATACCGTGGAATGTCTGTTCCGGCAGGACAACCATGCTGGCAAGGTAGTAATTTTTCTTCCCGAGTCTTCTCAATTGTTTCTTCTTTATCATATAATGCCCCAGATGGACACACTTCAACACAAGCCCTGCAAAACTTACAACCCGATTCGTCCATTTGCTCTTCTTGATTAGTACCAACCACGGTGTCAATACCACGATTGATCAATCCAATCGCACCAACACCACGGACTTCTTGACACATTTGCACACAACGACCACATAAAATACATTTATTCATATCACGAACGAATAATGGTTCCTCATCAAAAATCGGTAAATCTCTGGATGCAGGAACATATTCAGACAGGATATTATTCACGCCAACATATTCCACTACTTTTTTCAACTGAGAATCTTTTGGAACGTCCTTTGGATAATTACTTAAAATCAACCAAACCAGATTCTTTCGAAGATTCTGCAATTTATCCGTTTTTGTTTTTACAACCATACCGTCAGAAACTTTTGTATGACAAGCAATTGGATGCCCACGCATTTTTTCAATATCAACAATACATAAGCGGCATGAGCCAATCGGTTTTAAATTCGGATGGTAACATAAATTAGGAATATAAATATCGTTCTCAATAGCCGTTTCAAGAACGGTTTGGCCCTCTTTAGCTTGCACTTTCTTTCCATCAATAGTTAACTTAATCATGATATCGCCATCACAGGACATTCGGTTATACACGATTTACATTTGATACATTTCTCTTGATTAATACGAGCGGTTTCTTTCTTTTTCCATTCAATCGCATCAGCAGGACACACATTGTAACACACACCACATCTGATACATTTTGATTCATCAACTACAAAGTCAACAAGTGGTGTGCACACATGCGCTGGGCAACTTTTTTCTTTGATGTGAGCAAGATATTCATCTTCAAAATATTTAATCGTAGTAAGCACAGGATTTGGAGCAGTGTTACCAAGGCCACATAATGCAGTATCAATAACAGTTTGACTCATCTCTTTTAAAAAATTCAAATGTTCCATAGTTCCTTGACCGTCAGTGAGTTGTTCTAAAACCTCATGCATTCTTTTTAAGCCAATCCGGCAAGGAACACATTTTCCACAGGATTCTGCAACGGTGAAACCAAGGAAAAACTTTGCAATATCTACCATACAGGATCGTTGATCCATGACTACCATTCCACCAGAACCCATAATCGCACCAGTTTCATTAATTGACTCATAATCAATTGGTGTTTCAATCAATAATTCTGGAAGACAACCACCTGAAGGACCGCCTAATTGCACTGCTTTAAACCCAATCTTTTTTTGTTTCATGCCGCCGCCAGGACCAAAAATCAAATCTTTAATGCTCATTCCCATAGGAACTTCTACAAGTCCAGTGTTTTTCACTTTTCCCGCAAGCGCAAAAACTTTAGTTCCTTTACTTTTCTTATATCCAATATCTGAAAACCAATTAGCACCCTTCAAAATAATATGTCTCACATTTGCAAAGGTTTCCACATTATTGATATTTGTTGGTTTCCCCCATAATCCTTCATTTGCTGGATATGGTGGTCGTGGATGTGGCATTCCTCGTTTTCCTTCAATGGATGCCATAAGAGCAGTTTCTTCGCCACAAACAAAAGCACCTGCACCTTCTTTTACATGCAAATGAAATGAAAAATCTGAATCAAAGATATTATTTCCAAGATATCCTTTCTCCTCGGCTTGTTTAATTGCATGACGAAGAATCTTTAATGCCAATGGATACTCTGCCCGACAATACACATAGCCTTCCTTTGCACCAATGGTATAAGCACCAATAATCATACCTTCGATGACTGCATGAGGATCTCCTTCCAAAATACTTCGATCCATGAACGCTCCAGGATCCCCTTCATCAGCATTACAAATCAAATATTTTTGATCGCTTTTTGCTTTTTGACAGAACTGCCATTTCAACCCTGTTGGAAAACCTGCACCTCCTCGACCGCGGAGACCTGATCCTTTCATTACCTCAACGATTTCCTCAGGTTTCATTTTCAGCGCTTTTTTTGAAGCGGTATATCCATCACGCTCTAAATATTCATCAATATTTTTCGGATCAATTTCGCCACAATTTTGTAAAACGATTCGTTCTTGATCTTTGAAAAATTGTTCGTAATCTTTACCAACTAATAATTTTTTAACTGGTTCTCCTTGTTTTAAATGAGAATCAACTATTTTTTGAACATCCTTTTCAGTAACCCTTTCATAAATGGTTTTAGTTCCATCGTCAAAAATGATATCCACTAGAACATCACGAAATAATCCTCTATCTCCAGTCTCAACAACTGTAAACTTTGAATCCAAATCCTGTTCTTTGAGTTGTTTTTTAAAAGATGTGGCAACATCATCAGCACCAGCAGAAACTCCACTAGTTCCCGCGCAAACTTGGATGCGGCCAGTCATTTAGTTATCCTCCTTTTCCTTATATCTTTGAAGAATTTGATCGATTCTTTTGAAATCACATCCGCCATAAAACTCCTTATCAACCATAATAACTGGTGCCATTCCACAACAACCAAGGCAAGCAACTCGTTCCAAAGAAAACAATCCATCATGTGTGGTTTCGCCATCATCAATTTCTAATTTATCAGAGATGTAATCCAATAATGCTTTGCCGCCCATGACATGACATGCGGTTCCCTGACACACTTTGATAGTATGTTTTCCGCGAGGAGTGGTATAAAATTGAGTATAAAAGGTTAACACACCATAAATTTTAGAGGGGTACATATCAAATGCTTTTGCAATTAATTTTACTACTTCATTAGGAACAAAACCATATTCTTTTTGGATATCTTGAAGCAATGGAATAAGAATTCCTTTTTTTCCACTATATGATTCTATCAATTTTTTTGCTTTTGACAAGTCTAAAGTCATATATATCACACAAATTCACAGGACCGTGTTTTTTCCAACTGTTTATTGATTATTCATTAATGATAATTCATTCAGCATATTTATATCAACAAGGGTTTATATTATGCTGCTGTATCTTTAATAAGGGGTATCAATTAATACTTTACTATATAAGTTATCATAAATATTTATGAATCATATTTCACAAAAAATACTATCTTAAACATTACGATAAAAAATAATAAAGTGAATAAAGGATAAAACGTTGAAAACACGTACTTAATTAAAAATTTTACAAATAGAGTATTAAAGGAAGAACCAAAAATAGTCATAAAAAAACCAATCAATTAACCATCTTTTTTACTCACTTATTTGTTTACTAGATTTATTAACCACAACTGCTTTTCTATATTTTCCATCGATTTTCACAATGAGTGGATGCGGCAAATGAATATGGCGAACGAAAGATAATTCTTGATTGGTTTTCTGTTCATTCAAAAAATTCCAATCTATAAATTCATTAGATTTTTCAAAAGAAACATGCAAATACCCAATTCCTTGAGCAGTAATATTTTGTAAAAAATGAGTTCCTTGAGATGGTTTCACTCGAAAATCGGGTAAATCTGTTTCTACAATAATCTTTGCTCCAGAAATTTGTGCCCACTTAACAGGCATACCCAACCAGCGATCTTGAGTTCCGAATCGACCAGGGCCAATTAACATAAACGATCGGTTTTTAGCAGAAAGATCTCGATTGATTTGATCTATCTCATCAGCTATCTGCATTGTTTTCGCTGAGTTAAAAATTTCTGGAGAAACAAAAACAACATCCTGAATAGAAGAATACACTCCATGACCTAATGCATGATGAGATTGAATGATTATTTCTTCCGCTTTAACATCATCAAAAGATACATGCTGCTGTTCCTTAGACACAATCAAAGGACGAATCTGTAAAATCGCAAACTCTGGTATTTTTAACTGATTAGATTCAGTTGGAACATTTACTGCAAACTCGATTTCAACAGGGCAACCCATTGCTTGTTCACCATGTCGCAATAAATCCCGTAACACCGATGTAAAAGAAAAAGAAGGGTACTTCAACAGTCCCGCAAAAGTTACAAGATTAGGATAATCTTCAGACACACCATCCCGAATACGTCCATCATTTTGATCAAAATAACTTACTACCGAATCCAAACTACCATCAGAAACGAGATTAGAAATCGGAACTTTTCGTAAGGTCGCTGTTTCTTGTTCATTCAAAGAAAAAGATAAAGAGTCAACATCTAACACATACGCAGTATTCTGTGAGTTTTCAAGAATCTGATCAGTTGAAGAAAAATCAGGAAGAACCTGAGGGTGTTTAGGACAAAAACGAAGAACATTTTCACCGCCAACAACCGCAGTACCAAGACCAACGGCAAGATTTACAATACCTTCCCTGGATTTTTGTCTACCAACAGGGTAATAATTATAAGATTGGGCTACCCCAGAAAAGGTCGGATAAAAACGAGAACCATACTGTTTTCCAACTAGCTCCTGAATAATAACTGCCATTTTTTCCTCTTCAGCTGCTGCCGCAGTAGATGTAATATACTGACGAGCATCACGATAAAACACTGAAGCATACACTAATTTTATCGCATCGCCTAATTGCTTTAATCGTACAGAATCCTGCTGATGAGTATTTGGGAGCATATAGGTTGAATACAATCCTGCAAAGGGATGATTCTGAGAATCTTCAAGTAAACTAGATGACCGGACAGCCAATGGTTGCTTAAAATGCCGCAACATCCTTTCTAGTTTCTCTATCAATTTAGCAGGAAGTACTGCAGAAAGAAAACGCTGAGCGATTTCTTTTTCACTAATCTTGCTATCATCAAAAAAATCTAATAACTCATTTTCATCCATAAATTGATCATAATAATCAGTCGAAATAGCCACCGTATTGGGAACAATAAGATTAATATCATTATATCTGGATTGTAAATTAAATCGATACAACAATTTACGAATAAAAGCAATACCTCTCCCCTTTCCCCCTAAAGAATCCGAACCAATTCGAGTAAATGTCGAATCGAACTCAAATGTTTGAACAGAAAAATCAGTGATCACTCCTAATTGCCGTTTCCGCCTAGTTTCATTAAACACTCGTAATAAATGAGATCGAACCTCAGATAAATCAGTAAAATCAGAAACTGAATATTTTTGCAATGTCTTTGCAAGTGTAAACTCCCCACGAGCAAGAAGCCAATTAGAAAAATCATTTCGTTTCGCATGAAAACGAATGGATTCTAATGATAAATGTTGGATTTGTTTTTCAAATTCTTCCATAGTTGAAGCTCGTCCTAACTCCTTTAAATGAAAATCACTATCGATTTTATCACTCTTTTTATCATCAACAGGTTGCACAAAAACAAAATCGCCAAATCCTAGATGATCAAGTAAAAACTGATGAATATCTTGTAATAAATGCGGTGAATGCTTATACAAAAATACGACATCTAACCTCTCAGATTTTTCCCTATTATCTTCAAGAGCAGACTGCATGAGTACGGGTAAAAACGGATTTCGATTTCGGATTTTTTCAATTAAAGAAAATCCAGCTTCTCTATCTTTTTCACCCTGATGATAAAAACCAACATCACTAATGACGCCCAAAACATTATTTTCATATTTATTGTATAATTCCATTGCATCTTCATATGTTCTGGCAAGAAGGATTTTTGGACGTGCTCGACGGCGAAGTAATCGTTGTAATTCATTCACATCTTCTGAAATAGATCGTTCAGTTTGTTGAACGATTTCAGCATACAACAAAGGTAAAAACATAGAAAAATGCCGAATTGAATCCTCAACAAGTATAAGCACTCGCACATTTGCATTTTCAATATCATAAGGAGTGTTAATTCGATCTTCAAGTAATTTTACAATTGCTAAAAATAATTTTGAGTCTCCACCCCAAAAAAATGGTGCATCAATATGTTCATCTAATGCTTTTTTTTGTACTTTTACTAAATCCGCCGTATCTGTAGCAAGTAAAAAAACAGGTGTTTCAGTACATAATCGCTTTATTTTTTCACCAAAAACAAAAGGATCCATCCCAATATTCTTTGACATGGTGATAACAAGATCATATGATTTCTTTTGCAATTGAGCTAAGGCATCTTTTCCAGATTTTACACGAGTAACACGTGGTGGTGAACTTAATTGTAAATCACGATATTCACCAATAACCATCTCTGAAATGAGTCCTTCTTCTTCAATAATAAATGCATCATACAGACTTGAAACCAATAAAATCTCACGAACTTTAAAAGGCATCAACCGATGAACGGTTTGACTTTCCAAATCCATCAAATCTAATTTATCTCTCTGAGAAATAGGAGTATAACACGTGTTATCATTTTCCATCTCTTCAATCACAATCCTAATATTACCATTCGTATAAAGGTTGATGGTTTATAATTTTCAGTAAAAAAACAGTAAAAATTCGAAAAGAAAAAGAAGAAAGTAAGTTGTTATTTAAACAACACCTTGGTCAAGCATGGAATCCGCAACTTTGACAAATCCAGCAATGTTTGCTCCTTTCACATAGTTGGTATAATCGCCTTCTTTACCATGTTTCTTACAAGCCGCATGAATATTGACCATAATGTTCCGCAGTTTTTCATCGACCTCTTCTCGAGACCAAGCAATTCTCATACTATTCTGACTCATTTCAAGACCACTGGTTGCAACACCACCAGCATTTGCAGCTTTTCCAGGAGCATACAAGATTTTAGCATCTTGGAAAACAACAACTCCTTCTGGAGTAGTTGGCATGTTTGCTCCTTCTGAAACACACATGCATCCATTGTCAACTAATGCTTGAGCGTCTTCTTTGCTGATTTCATTTTGAGTTGCAGATGGAAACGCAACATCACAAGCAACATTCCAAGGCCGTTTTCCTGCTTCATAGGTTACATTAAATTTTTCAGCATATTCCTTAATACGACCACGTTTGATGTTTTTTAATTCCATTACATATTTGAGTTTATCATCATCAATCCCATTAGGATCATGAATCATACCAGATGAATCAGATAAAGTGACGACCTTTCCACCAAGTTGCATGACTTTTTCAGTAGTGTACTGTGCAACGTTTCCAGATCCAGAAATCGCAACAGTTTTATCTTTTAATGATTCTTTTTTAGTTTTCAGCATTTCAACGGCCATATAAGTTGAACCATATCCCGTTGCTTCAGGCCTAATGAGACTACCGCCCCAGTTCAACCCCTTCCCAGTGAGCACGCCAGCGAATTCATTTTTTAATCGCTTATATTGACCAAATAAATATCCGATTTCACGGCCGCCAACACCAATGTCTCCTGCAGGAACATCAGTATTTGGACCAATATGACGATATAGTTCAGTCATAAAACTTTGGCAAAATCGCATGACTTCATTATCCGATTTTCCTTTTGGATCAAAATCAGATCCTCCTTTTCCGCCACCAAGGGGTAATTGAGTTAAACTATTTTTAAACACTTGTTCAAAAGCAAGGAATTTCAGAATGCTTAAATTCACACTTGGATGGAAACGAAGGCCACCTTTGTACGGACCAAGTGCACTATTCATTTCAATTCGAAAACCACGATTTATTTGAACTTCACCATTGTCATCAATCCAGGGGACTCGGAACATCAAAACTCGTTCTGGTTCGGTCATTCGATCTAATATTTTCGCTTGTTTATATCGGGGATGTTTGTTAATGTACGGCATCAATGTTTCCACTACTTCTTCGACGGCCTGATGAAACTCATTTTCCCCATGATTTTTTTCTTTAACTTTATCCATGAATTTTTCAATGTCTTTTTCTACGCCCATTCTGTTTCACTCCTGATAATATGGGTTGACTGAATAAATGAATCATATTAAAAGATTATGATGTAAACCTTGGTCATTTTGTGAAAATATCCTTTTCTATCTTACCGTTTTACTATAATATTTCGGTATTTGCCGTAAAAAAGGTAAAAAATTATTGTTGTTGGATAATATTAAAATAATATACATACATTTTAATCACCGTAAAGGATACGTTGGATGAGAGACTAGTTGATGGTTGAGGAAAAGAATATGAATGATAATTTTACCAAGGAAAAAATTATTTCAAAGACCCAAGATGAAAATGTTCTCTTCATCAGATTGCAATTTTTAGATATTCTTGGCATACCAAAAAACATTGTGATTCCTACAAAAAGATTAGATGATGCATTAACAGATGGAATACCATTTGATGGATCATCTATTGCAGGATATGCCACAATTGAGGAATCAGATAAAATTGCTAAACCAAACCCAGATAGTTTTGTTATTTTACCTGAAACTTTAGAAAAAAGAAAAACAGCTCGGCTGATTTGTGATATCTACGAACCAGATGGCTCGCGCAGCCCAGCTGATACAAAATACGCGTTAGAACGAGTAATGGAACAAGGAAAAAGACAAGGATTTATATTCAATACTGGGCCTGAATGTGAATTCTTTTTATTTAAGAAAAATGGTGAGAAATCAACATTGATACCAAATGATTCTGCAGGATATTTTGATTTATCTCACCGGGATCTAGCCGAAGGTGTTAGAGCTGATATTTCCCTTACATTAGAAGATGTTGGTATTGAAACACACACCTTGCATCATGAAGTATCTGATGGGCAACATGAAATCAATTTCAAATATGCAGATGCAATGACTACTGCCGAGCATGTAACCACTCTAAAGTACATTACAAAAATCATTGCGAACAAACACGATTTGCATGCATCATTTATGCCTAAACCCATTTTTGGATTAAATGGATCGGGAATGCATACTCACATGTCACTGCTTGATCAATTTGGAAAAAATCTTTTTTATGATGAGCAAGATGAATTTCATCTAAGTGATTTATCTAAATCATTTATCGCTGGACTATTAAAACACATTAAAGAAATCACTGGAATATTGAATCCAACAGTTAACTCATATAAACGGTTAGTACCAGGTCATGAAGCACCAACTTATATCTCATGGGCTAACCGAAACCGGAGTGCTTTGATTCGTATTCCTGCAGGAACAAAACAAGGTGCCCGATGTGAGCTGAGAAGTCCTGATCTTTCAGGAAATCCCTACTTACAATTCGCAGTCATGCTTGCAGCCGGATTATCTGGTATAAATCAACATCTTTCTTTACAAAAACCAATTGAAAAAAACATTTATCGATTAACAAGGGAGCAGAAAAAAGAATTTAGCATTGATCGATTACCTGAAAGTCTTGGTCACGCACTTGCCATCCTCAAAGAAAGCGACATAGTTGAAGAAACCCTTGGTTCTCATATATTTGAAAATTATTTATATGTAAAAAAAGAGCAATGGGAAGATTACCGAAAACAAGTAACTCCATGGGAAATCAAAAAGTATCTTTCACTTATTTAAAATCATAAAAAAATTTGTTTACAATCAAATAGTTTAAATTTAAACGAATGATTAAGACTAATTCAAAGAAATCTGAAGGAAGACAAGTATGACATTTGAACTTCGTGTTGTCAGTAACACCCCCCTGATCGGAGAGGAAGATATTGCAATTGCTGCGAAAACATTCCTTTACCAAATCGGTTATTTATCAAAAGGATCAGATCCGAAAATTCCCTACACATTATTTACAGATTATTTTATCAAACATCCTGAAAAAGCATGGTTCGTTGAAGAATTATCAATGCATCTACATGCATCCAAACCAACGATATATCGACATTTAAATAAATTAAAAGGGTTGGATCTTCTCGAAGAAATTCAAGTCCTCGATGAACAAACCAACCAACATAAAAAAGCATATCGCCTTCGTTATGGAAATTTGAAGAAAGCATGGAATTTTGTTGAGGCTCATGTAAAAGTTGCTATTGAAAATTATGGAAAAACCGTAGAACACATTCAACATCTTGCAGAAAAGAAAAACTAGGAGTAATAATTATGAAGAAGAAACCAGAACTTGAACTCACAAAGGGATCAGAATATAAAATATATTCATTAAGCAGTCGAAATAGCACCATGGAAAGTGTTGGTATTTTCAAAGGCTATACGGCTATTGGATCAGATGAAGCCGGATTTTTATTACAGTTAAATCACACTGAAGAAAATGATGGTATCATGAGAATTATTCCATTACATGCAGTTCTTGCTATTGATGTCATTAAAGCAGAACCTAAAGATACTGATAAAGAGGATACAGAAATCCCTCATTATGTTGGATGAATTAATTGTTTAATTCAACTTAATCTTGTTTCTATTTTTCTTTTATCTTCTTTTTCAAATGTACTATTTTAAGATAATGTTTTAATTAGGAGTTATGTAAAAATCATAAACCTTTATGTACCTAAACATCATACCTTAAGTGAACAAAAAATGGGGGAAATAAAACGACTTTTTACAAGTCAGTTTTATGCTCTATCCTGATTCCTTACCAACAGGATGGTGGCCGAAAAGAATAGTTATAATTAATTGTTCTTTACCGCCCCATCATCCTGTTAGAAAAAATAATAAAAAAGTTTTTTCGAAAAAATTAGTATTACTGATACAGCAGATTAGAAAAATAATACATAGTTATTGAGAATGAATGTCAATGTTTTATAACAATCTTGTCTGTGATCTGACTTTATAATTGCTTAACTCACCATAGACCGGATCCTCTTTTACAATATCAAATAATTCGTCCGATGGATTAGATAGTTTTATTTCCCGAGTTCGACCATAACGACCTTTAGATATAACTCGAGCAGTAATGATACCTAACATGTCAAGTTCAGAGATAAGATCTGCGATACGTCGTTGAGTTAATGAATCAGTTCTTGTTTTCTTGCAAAGATCTTTATAAATCTCATAAACCTCACCAGTTGTCATCGTACTAGGTGAATTTGATTTTTTATCATGTTCCTCTTGGAGTAAAATGGCAAGAAGAATAAGTTTTGATTGAGTAGGAAGCGTTCGGACAACTTCATTAATTCTGTCCAATTCAATCTTATTTTGAGCGATGCGAACGAATTTTTTTGTGACTTTAATTAATCCTTGTCGATCAGCAATTTCAGCTGCCATCCTTAAAAGATCAAGAGCGCGACGAGCATCACCATGTTCTTGAGCAGCTAAAGCTGAACACAAAGGAATGACATCATCATCGATTGAATGTGGTTTTAATGCGATTTTAACTCGTTGTTTTAAAATATCTTGAAGTTGACTGGCATCATATGGTGGAAAAATTAGATTTTCTTCCCCGAGACTTGATTTAACACGAGGATCAAGAAATTCAGTGAATTTTAAATCATTAGAAATGCCAACGATAGATACCTTTGCTTTAGAAAGTTGAGTGTTTACTCGTGAAAGATTATAAAGTGCTTCATCACCTTTTAATTTATCAATTTCATCTAATATGATAACTGTGACTCCACCGTTTTTATCGATCATTTTTTGCAATTTAGCAAATACCTCATCAGTAGGCCAACCAGTAAAAGGAATACGTTCTGACCATTCATTGATAAAATGATTTGCAATATTTTGAAGGAGTCGATATTGAGTGTCAACTACTTCACAGTTGATATAAACAAAATTAACATGTTTTCCTACTTCTTCTCCTTTTTTGAGGAGTTCTTCGCCTACGTATTTAGTGACAATTGTTTTTCCAGTTCCTGTTTTTCCATACATAAAAACATTAGATGGTGTTTCACCTCGTAATGCAGGAACAAGAATAGTAGCAAGTTCATTGATCTGTTCTTCCCTATGTGGAAGGATATTTGGCATGTATGATGGTCTCATTGCTTCTCGATCGATAAAGAATCCATCTGATTTGAGTAATTTACCGAATATGTCACTATTTACAGTTTTTGCTGGAAAGAAACTCACCCCATTTCAGTGAATGGATAAAGTGTATTTAATCTTACGTATTTATGTCATTATTTTATTATGAATTTATCATAGAATATAATCCAAATAGTTTCTTGATACAATAGATTAAGAGAGGCCTTTATTTCCACTGGAAAAATTATTAGATGGTTATTTCATTTTTTAAGTGTTAATAGATATCATGATTTACAAAGAAACAATTATTAAATAATAATATATTTTTCATTTTGGAAAAAGTTCATATATAACTAACTAAATACCTAAATGGATATACTCACGTTCTATTGTATTTTTCTCAATTTCATACTCACAAAAATATTTTTCCAGGCGAAACAAAGGGGTGGGTTTATCCATTGTATCTAAACAAATCATTTTCCAAAAAATAATAATTTTATGCATCACTCAAAAATTCAAAAAACCTAGTAATTTTTTAAAAAACAAAAGAAAAATAAGAGTGAAAGAGTACAAAAACTCCTTCTTTTTTACCCGCCGATGATAACAACATCTTTTACGGATTTAATGGTATTGAACGGGAAGACAAGGTTACCTTGTTTGTCAAGATGATATAATCTCGGATCAACATCATCGGATGGTTCAACAAGTACATCTATTAATTCACCTGTACGTTCATCCACTGTTGAATTTCGTAAGATACCAAGGT
>JAGXLH010000005.1 GCA_018334795.1 Thermoplasmatota archaeon | reverse complement strand
CGTGTGCTCTTCCGATCTAAATTTAGATTGGGGAATTTTTTCTTTGATAAATAAAAAATTTGGAAAATCCCATGGATTCTTTAACAGTAAACGATTTTTTTCACCCTTTACAAGTTGAATTTTTTTACATATTTCATCAAAAAGATCTTTGTTCTTCTGATTTATTCGTTGAAATAAATATGGTGGTCCAAGTAAAAAAGAGTATTCAATTGCAAAATCTGCATTCATTTTTATTTTATCGATATCTCTATTTTCTTGGCCCGTTTTTTTGATGAGATTATTAAATCGTTGTTTAAACTCTTCCTCCAAACCGTGCTTTTTATTATATACTAAACGGTTATAATAGACCACATCATAAGCAGTTAATCCATTGAAATAATCTGTTGAGTGTAACATTTTGTAAAGAATGCTTGTTCCTGATCGATGTAACCCAAGAATAAAAACAGGTGTATAAGAAATATCACTAATTTTATTAATATATTCATCATCTAATTGATCTTCTTTAACAAATTCTCCAGTTTGCGCTGGCATTTTCCTTTTTTTTGCAACGGATTGCATAACCAAATAAACATCCCTGATCTAATTTGATACTCCTCAACTAACGTATCTGTGATATAATAAGAGTTAATATTGATTAATGTTTGTGCTTTATCAGATATGAATTGAATCTAAGATATTTTTCGAAGGAGTTGCTTTCCCTTTTCAGTAATAAAAAGATTTTTAATCCGCCCTCGTTTTTTAAAAGAAATCAGTCCATTATCAATCAGGGATTTGATTCTTTTTTGAGTTGTCACCTTTGAGATTGAAAAATGATTGCAGATATTTTTTTGGTAAACAAAATCGTTGGTTTTATTTTTTTCATTAATATACATCAAAATAGCAAACAAATCATTATCAAGATAAATATGTTGGGTTTGATTAGATGGTAAAGAAAAAAATTCTTCATGCAATATTTCTGTTTGATTCCGATTAAACAAATCATTATTCACGCGTAATAAAAAAATTGATTGGGTTCTACGAATTATATCATTAATCTGATACAGTTTTTGTAGCGTGGTCTGAAAACCAAAAAGAGTAAATAAATAATCACTTCTATCCAAACAAATGATTCCCTTCTTATTACGCTTAAGAAAATCTTGGATACAATTCGTCACATCATCTAATGAATACATTGCATGCTCGTGCTGTTTTGATTTCTTAGATAACAATGCAAAAGTTACCTGATTCATTCTTAGCTTTGGAACAACTGAATTATATGATCTTGAAATAAACAATCCTTGATGATTTTGAAGAAGTAGTTCATTAAATAAATCAATCATATACTCAGGTTTTGTATCTTCAATTAGATAACTAGCCCCCGACCGAAACGTGCCAAGTGCACCATTACTTAACGTTTTATCATTGCAAATAAAAATGATATCAGTAATGGTATCTTTTTCATCTTTGACCATGGAAGTAGACACTTGAAGCATACGATTCCTGCCAAAAACAGTGTTTAATACGAGTTGATTCAAGGATTCTGGTTTATGATTAAACTGATTTTTTAAAAAACTGTTCAATTCAATAGCATTCTGAACAAACTTTTGATTTCGAATATCCTTGCCCACTATCTTCTTTGAAGAAATACCAGTTATTTTTTCAGCTGTTTGATTCCATAAGGTAACAATGAACGATTGGTTAACAGAAAAAATAATCTCACTCGTATTATGAATCAATTTTTCAAGATGATTTTTAGCTCTTTTAATCTCCTCATTAGCCTTACGTTGTTTTGTGATATCATACGAAATTTCAATTGCACCAATGATTTCCCCATCTTCATTTATTACTGGATCTGCTTTGATTTGCCATGTTTTAAAATATTCAGGCCAAGTCTTCTTCGAATCTGGTGAAAACACTGATTCAAAAGCGTTACCTGTTTTAAGCGCTTTGGTGATCGGACATTGAGTACAGGGTTTATCCAATCCCCATGCATGATAACATTTCTTTCCAACTAGTTCATCCAACGATTGATTCGTTTCTCGTTGATATGCTTTATTAGCCCAAATAAGATTATGATTTAAATCATGATATGCAATTATTTCTGAGGTATTATCTAAAATTGCATTTTTTTCCATTTCAGATGTAACTCTACTTGTTATATCACGTGAATTTACAATTAATCCTTTAATACTGTAATTATTTAATAGGTTATTACCTAGGGATTCAAAATAATGCCAAGAACCAGATTTATCCTTAATTTTATATGTTATTTTTTCAGTACGCCCGGGTTTAGATAAGATCTGGTTGAAAAAATTCTTGACTCGTTTTTTATCCCGCGGATGAATATTTTCAAAAACATTTTTATAAACCCGTTCATCGGGAGTAAAACCTAAGATCCTTTGTAATGAAGGACTTTCATACATAATTATTCCCTCTTTTGTAAGAACCGTGATTAGGTCTAATGAGTTTTCAATTAATGATTCAAAGTACTCTTCTTTACCTTCAATTATTTGTTTTTCTTTTCTTTTTTCATCGGTGATATCTTCAATCAATATAATCAGTGAATAACTTTTATCATTCTTTTCGATGATTGGTAAATATGTTGATTTAAAAAAATGAGTTGCTGTTGTATCAAATAAACTCTTTGGTTCCTTTGTTTTCACCACTTGCTTGGCTACATTTTGTCTAAATAATCCAATTTTCTCAGTTGGTAATTCCAAAATGGTTTTTCCTAGTATTTCCTCTTTTTTTTTACCTACTGATTTACATAACGCCTTGTTTACGTCTAAGATTTCGCCATCAACGGTAATTATCACAACAAGATAGGGGATAGAATTAAAAAATTTAGTTTCCAATCGGGAGAATCCGTTTAATTTTTCATGATATTTTTCCAAATGAAGTAAATCATCGGAATCATTAATCGTTGGTTGAATGTTCGTGGTGCCCTTCCTCCAAATAAAATGATTTTGAGATACTATTATAATTAACATGTAAAAGGACTAATATAAATTTAATGTATGATTTTTGCAACAATTGTGTTTAATGAATAGAAAAAATCTAATTTAAGGGTTAAATTAAAAACAAGAAGCCACTCATCTCAAATATCAATTATATCATCTTTTACTCTCTCGAATTGATCGAGCCCAATATACAAAAGGCGTATCAAAGAAGGCAACAATCCCTTTCAACACTAAAGAAGTAAAAAAGATCTGCGCGATTACCGCCCAAGTAAACCCCTCAACTCCAACGAAAGCAATTAAGGAAAACACAATATTATCAATTAGCTGACTTGTAATCGTAGAAAGATTATTCCTAATCCATAAGTATCGCGATCCAAGTCTATTTTTTAATCGAGAATAAAACCAAACATCATGACTTTGAGAAATTAAATAAGCTATTAAGCTTGCTAAAGCAATCCGGGGCATATATTGAAAAATACCAACGATATGTGGATGTATCGTATCTGATTCATGTGGAATGAATTGAAGCGTAATTTGCATAAGCACCGTCATAGAAATCAACACAAAAAAACCAATCCACACCGCTTTTAGTGCATCCTGCTTTGAATGATTCTCATTAAGAATATCTGTGACCAAAAACAAAGAAGAATAAACAACATTACCTAATGCAGTAACCAAACCAAAAATCTCAATTGTTTTCATTACTTGAATGTTAGCTAAAATAACGGCAACAGCAGTCCAAACAAACAAACCAATCTTACCGAACAATCTGTAAGATAACACCACCATCAATAAATTAAAGAACAATAAACCAAACCATAAGATTTCATTTTCCATTTACACAAGAAAACATTTTATTTACTTAAAACGTTTCTATTTTTTAATGGGCGAATTAGCATTTAATCATAAATCCAAAGATGGCAAGGCACGCACTGGAACACTAACTCTGAAACATGGATGCATACAAACACCTGCTCTAATGCCAGTAGCTACCAAAGCAACTGTAAAAGCACTTACCGTAGAAGATCTCAATGAACTTAACACACAATTTTTGATTTGTAACACATATCATTTAATGCTCCAACCAACTGAAGATGTTATCGCTAAATTTGGTGGATTACATCAATTTATGAACTGGAATAAACCACTAATAACTGACAGCGGAGGATTTCAAGCATTTTCACTTGGATTGGGTAAAGAACATGCCGTTGGCAAAATGTTTTTTCCAGAGGAACATCACACGAACTCAAAACTAAAAGGAAAATCCATAGCGAAAATTTCTGATAAGGGGATTAGTTTTCAATCAATTTATGATATGTCTTATCAGGTACTTACCCCAGAACGATCTATTCGTATCCAAGAAAAACTCGGTGCAGATCTCATCCTTGTTCTTGATGAATGTACCTCACCATTATCTGATAAGACATATACTACAAACAGTTTAAAACGAACACATCAATGGGCTAAAGAATGTTTACAACTTCACCAAACAAATCAAGCAATCGCAGGAATCGTTCAAGGTGGACACTGGCAAGATTTAAGAGAAAAAAGTGCTCAATACCTTGCCTCCTTAAATTTTGATAGCTACGCGATTGGAGGATCCCTTGGAAAATCAAAAAACGATATGCATCATGTTCTCGAATGGGTGATACCTTACCTTCCTGAAAACAAGCCACGTCACCTTTTGGGAATCGGAGTGGTAGAAGATATTTTCGAATCAGTAGAACGTGGAGTTGATCTTTTTGATTGTGTTTCTCCCACTCGAATTGCCCGTAGTGGTTATCCTCATATTCGTCCGCCTTCTGGAACAAAGAAGAATAAATACCGATACAAATTAAAATCTCAAAAATACAAAGATGACTCTCGGCCACTTGATACTCATTGCGACTGTAAGGTATGCAAAACGTATTCTCGAGCTTATATTCATCATCTTCTAAAAACTGAAGAACTCATTGGATACACTCTCATTAGTTATCACAATTTGTACTTTATGTTGCATCTGATGAATGAAATTAGAACTGCCATCAATGAAAGTAGATTCAAGCAATTAAAAAAAGAGTGGATTGGGTAATAGAACTCAGCAGAAAATTTATAATCTGATATTGGTCTAGAAACTGGAATAATTGTTTTTAAGATTCTCTTTGTGTTTTAATATATTCTTCAATTTCTTTTATCGAAATATCCTGTTTATCATTAATGATGTCTACTATCTTTTCACAATTATTCCAATTTTTATAGTATTGTTTTTGAATTTTACTTAAGGTGAAATGAATATCTTTTCGTTCTACAAATTTCTCTAATTGCGACTCGTTTAATTCACATAATAATTCCTTTTTTAAGGACATTTTTTCACCTTGTCTATCTATTTTTTAATTTACCATATTTTAAGGCGTGTTGTTATTACGTCAAACTGAAAAATTATTGAAAATGGGTAACAATCATTTTAATATCTAAATATAAGTTAAATTCTAACAAACACAAAATAATATCAAGATTTTTGGAATTATGTTGATAAAATCATCAAACGGGTTTTAACTAAATTACAAACATTGTTGTTATTAAAAATACCGTGGGGAGAACAATATGAAAATATTCTACCACAAGGATGAAGATAAAGCCATCTGCATAGATAAAAACCCGTTATTATCATATCAAACTCTTGAAAGCGGATCAATTGTAATGTGGCATGATAAAACAATAAATTCAATAATAAATCATATTATATAGAAACAAAAATTATAGTTATCTTGTTAGAATCTAATAGATAAAGCAAGATTTTTTTGGGTAGTATCTATTTATACATTAAAATAGTAAAACTAACTTGAATCTGATTGTCACAAGAATTAACTACTTTAAATTGCCATTCTCCAATATTTTCCGTTGTAACCTGAATTCTAGAAAGTGGATTTCCTAGATTTATCATATATGTATTTTCAGGACTTGTAACTGTAATTTGTGGGCAAACCGGCTGAACAATCCAATCTCCACCCACATTTTCAAGCGTTGAAGAATTAACATAAATAAATTTCCATTCTTCTGTGACTGACCAAGAAAACATTTCACTTTCACCAGATGAAAGAAGCCAAGGATCATTCAAATCCCCAATCGAATCATGAAGATAATTAATTTGGGATAAGCTAGGATCATTAGGAAAATCATCTTCATTATTTCCTACACCATCACCATCTGAATCAAACCATTCATCAGGATCATTTGGAAATTCATCCTCACTATCAGAATATGAATCCCCATCGCTATCTGGACCTGACGTATCATCACGAGCATAACAGCCAGTTAATCCAATTAAAATAAATATCATCAATAATACGGTTATGATTATTTTTTTATCCACAATATCATCTCCCCTTTTTTCAAACAAACAACGATTAACGTTTAAAAAACTTATTGATGTTTTTAAAAAAATGTAACCGCTTCAAATGATTTAATTAAAAATAACGATTAAAATTATGATAATAGTTTTTTAATAAAACTCTGCTGAAATTAAAATATTCAACGGAGTAATCTGGTTCGATTAAAACATAATAAAAAAATTTAATGTATGGGCCCGCCGAGATTTGAACTCGGGTTACTACCTCCCCGAGGTAGAAGGATACCAAGCTACCCCACGGGCCCAAAAAGATGAGAAATGAAAAATATTTTTTCTCATCAGCGAGGAGTATTTTTTGTTTATTTGATATAGTTTATGGTTTCCAAAACGGATCGCCCATTGGAAGAATTGTTTTTTTAGCCATACTGTTAAGCAAAATTGAGGCAACAGCATAAAATGATAAGACTGACGTCAAAATCAAAAAAATACCTCCAATAAGTGCAGGAGCTCCAGTTAGATAATGAAGGATTAATCCAACAACAGCAATGTCTACCACGACAAGAATAATGAATAATACCTTATTTGCCATCATAGAGGCAATCGTTGCAATCAATGTAAACGTTAGAATTGCTATCAATCCATATCCATAGTGAGCAATATCAAATGTGACATTTCCAAAAGTAATAAAAAACAATGTTAATGAAATTGCTAACATAGCCATCGCATAAATGGTAAATACTGTTGCTCCAAAAATATTATTTCTTTTAAAATCCATAATTCCAGCAATCAATTGAGTACATCCTCCAAAAAACAGTATCCAAGGAATCATAAGCACTTTATCAATACCGGATGTTATTCCTACATAACCAGATCCAATTACTAACGCAGCTACCGCAAGACCGGTAAGTCCAAGTGCAGCAGGTTCAGCTGGAAGTATTGCTGTTGTTTGTGAACTCTTATCGTTTTCCGTCATTTGAAAAATCTCCTGTTTTTCCCCTCCGAACCACTAAGCTCATAAATAGTTTTTTAGCAAAATCAAGGATTCTGAATGAATAATTCTAATAATATTGATGATAAAACATTTATTCATTTAAAAAATAAAGTTAAAATATGCTTGAAATATTACTTTTTAAATAATTTGATAACCACTAAATTATTGGTTTTTTTATAATACGACTTATGAAAATATTAACTGTAAGTTTTTATAGGAAAAGTGTATTTAGGGGTTGATACTGGGCGAGTAGCTTAGCACGGTTGGAGCACCCGGCTGATAACCGGGAGGTCGCCAGTTCGAATCTGGCCTCGCCCACTCATTTTTTTAATTAATTTCATCAAACACATATTCATCCCATTTTTTTTCTTGTAATGCCACTTCAAGTTCAATAGGAGTAAGTATTGGTTTCCTATAGGAATTATAATCATCGATAGCGATACGAGGACAAGCTGTAGAAACAAATACATCAATAAAAGGAAATCGATCGATAAAAGAAGGTGAAATTGTTTCGGCTGCAAGTAATATTGTTTGTTTACCTGCATTTTTAATTTTTTGTTGTAGTTTTAATGCATATTCAGATCGTAATTGACCTGGTTTTAAGCCAATGATAACTGCAATTCTTTTTGCTTGTTTTGCAAACGCAATGGCACCATATCGTTGTCGAAGTAATTGTTGTTTTTTTTCTTGTAATGTTGATGCATCAATAACTTGATTACCATATGGATCAGCAATAATCACTGGTTTGGTAGTTGCAAGTAGTAATCCAAGTGCATGAAACAGCCCTGTGCCCACGAAAAGAAATGAATTAACATTTTTTGAAATAGTGGTAGCCGCAGTAAAATTACATCCAAGTACTTGACCGGGTGAAAACAATCGAGTGGTTCCCTTTCCTATAAATGGATCGAATTCATTTTTTTCAAGAAGTTTTTCAATTTCATGAAGGTGGTGAAGATGCTGAGCCGTGGTTACTATACCAATTTTTTTACCAGATAAGTGAGGTAAACTTTTTTCAACGATTTGTAAAACGGGTAATGTGGATTGTGCGTTAACAAATAGAGTAGGTAGAGATCTTTTTTCAGGTTGCATTGAGGGGATTGGTAAATGACCAATTTGTATAACTGCTTGAACATTGATTTTTTTTAACATATCTTCGGATGGAAGATCACAGGACCCATAATTTGGATTCGCATCAAGTAAAATAGTTACTTGATATGTTTCTTCCAACCAATTGATTATATTAGCTACGTACTGATGTAACCCTTCAGGTAGTTGTAAAAATACTTGGTTGATATTTTTTTGAGTTAACAACGAATCAATACTTTTTGTATCGATTGAATAGGATCCAATTATTTTTTTCATAAGATTTCCTGTGTGCACCGTTGTAAAAGTGAAGTAAACATGTTCATGCGAGTCTTGTAATCTGTTTCAGCAGTATCAATGATTACGGGTTTTTCCTTATCAGTAAACATTTCAAAAGAATCTTTTTGCATCTGATAAATCTCCCATCGTCCATCCGAAACATTTTTGGATTTCATTCTATCTTCTAACCATTGTTTTGCTACTTTTTCAGGACAGGTACAATAAATGGGAATAAATGCTGCATTAAATTTTGATGCCACTGTTTTAGCCATATCTCGATGTTCTTGTTTTTGAAAAGTTGCATCTAAGACCACATTTTTACCTTGATTTAATACTGATTCCGCATAGTTCATTACTTTTTCATAGGTTTGATGAACACGCTCTGGACTATACATTCCAGTATTTGGATCATCAAGATGTCGTTCAAATTTATCGACACCACTCGTTTCCTTTCGTACCACATCAGTGTTAATAATTTGAGCATTGTAATCAACAGCTATTTTTCCTGCTACAGTGGATTTTCCTGTACCTGTAAGACCACTCATCATGAACACGATTGGGTGTTGTTGATTTACTTGAATGTTCATTAATGAAGCATAATATGAGGATAATGAGAAATAAGGTGAGATTTGTTTAATTAACTCTTGTTTTTTCTGTTTTTCAATATGGGGATCATCAAGTTGAATTCCTAATACTTTCCCTCGAACATATGCTCGATATGATTTATACAAATTTAACACCTCTAACAGTGACGTATCATTACTTTTTTTGATATATTGAGTAATAAGATAACTTGAAAGAAATGGATGATTTTGAATATCTAAATCCATAGCGAAAAATCCAATATCACTAGCAACATCAATATATCGGAATCGTTTATTAAATTCAATACAATCAAAGACACATAATGAATCATTGAATAAAACAATGTTTCCAGAATGAAGGTCACCATGACAACTTTTAATGAATCCATTCTTTTTCCGATGGTTTAACAAATCTTTTTTATTTTTGAAAAATAATTCATTTGCTTGTTTAATATGGTGAAATTCATCGTTTGAAATGGTAATATCAATCTTATTTTTGGTTTGTTCAAAATTTTCATCAATGTTTTGTTTTACTGCGTCAATACTTCCATATGAAGCAATTTCTTCAGTAGATGGTGATTCTTTATAAAAAGAAACAAGTGCATCAACTAAATCATCAATATGATCTTTAGAAATTTTATGTTCTTTCAATAATTGGGTCATAATATTTTTTTGAGGGAACTGTTTCATTTTCACAGCATACTCAACAATTGGTCCAGTTCCATTGATTTCAAGTTTTCCATCATCTTTTTTAGTAAACATAATAACTTCTTTGTATAAATCAGGGCATAATCGAGCGTTCAATCGAAGTTCCTCATGACAAAAATGTTTACGTTTTTCTAATGTGGAAAAATCAAGGAAACCAAAATCAACAGGTTTTTTAATTTTATATGCACATGATTCTGTGAGCACAACATAAGAAATATGTGTTTGTATCAATTGAATATTAGTTTCTTTAGATAGATTGAATGTTTCTGGATTCTGTAATTGTTTAACAAAGATTTCTTGATCCATATGCCATCGAACAATTAGTAAACAATTAAAAACATTACCCTGCAATAGAAAGTTATGGAAGAATATAAACAACAAACACCAGTTGAACAAGGAGTACTAAAATAGATGCAGGAATATATAATGGATACATTCTAGTTGTATCAGTTTTTAAATATTCGCTACTAAGCACATTACATAAATGGATTGGGGAAATCAAATAACCAACGAAACCACTCATAAACAAGATGCTGACCAATCCAACCGTGCTTAAATCAACACTGTAAAATAAGGGTTGAAGTAACACATATGATAAAGTAATTCCGCTGAGAAGATAACCTGTTAATAATCCCAACAATAAAGGAAACACAATAATCACGACAAGAGGAGTAAATGGTAATTGTTCTAACAGTGAGTAAATGGTTAGGTTCACACCAGATACCTCAAAAATTTCTCTGAAAATCATAATTCCAGTTATAACTGCAACAAGTTTCCAAGTAGCTGCTTGTTTCACAAATGTTTTAAATTTATTCCATGGAACCTTTGACATTTTATATAACAACACTATGCTTACAAGCACACCAATGATAAACGCAGAAAACAATGGTATCCCAACATATTCAAGAACAGAAAAAGCGAGAGGAAGCAATGGTGGTAATAAAAAGAGTAATCCCGAAAGATCTTTTTTTGTATTCTTTTTTGTAGAATTCTTAGATGGTGAGGTTTTATTCTTTTGATTAGGTAACATTTTTGTTTTCCAAGCAAGAATAATGTAACCCACTAGAATCATCGTAAAAAAAGAAATTGAATTAACCATGATAAGCAAATACATGTTCAATGCAGCAAGATCCGCCATAATCAAAATACTAGAAGAAATCGGATAAATAGGAAACCAAATATGACGAAACCATACATTAAAAAAATTCTTATCACAAACCGATAAATCAAACGATTCACCTTCTTCCTCAACAGCAGGAGCTGAAAACAAGGCACCTCCTGGAACCGGCATCAGGCCATAAATAGCAGGGATTACTGCAATAGTTCCTCCCTTATTGAAAAGGACTCGTAATGCATCGATTAACTGAGCAATACCTCCAGTATCCTGCATTAACGAAGCAAGCATAAAAATTAAGGTCATCAATACCGCTAATTCAACCGTATCCCAAACAAACACACCAGTATTCACATCGTAAATAGTTGCTTTTAAAAAAGCATAAAAAACAGATTCAAAAGAAACACTTGCAAGAGAGAAACCACTAAGTAAAAGACTACCCAGCAAAAGAGATATTCCAAAATTAACACGTCGGCGGATTAACAAAACAACCAATGCAAATGAAAGTACCATTCCCAGTAAAACAATCCATTGAGACACAGTAATCATAGAGAAACAACGAATCTGCAATATCAACTATTAGTTAAAACCTTCGCTTCTTCCTGTGCATTGGTTAACACCTGTTGTTCATCAATAATTTGAACTTTGTTATCTAAAACAAGTGGATTCCCATGCACAATCGTAGTTCGTACATCACTTCCACTTGCAGCATAAACCAGATGAGAAATCGGATCATGACATGGAGTAAGACGAGGAATATTAAAATCAACAATGACTACATCTGCAAGTTTTCCTTCTTCTAACGAACCAATTTTATTTTGTAACCCTAATGCTTGAGCTCCACCCAGAGTAGCAAAATCAAACACGGTTTGTGCTGGAAGAACTTTTGAATCCCATCGATGCTGCTTATGAAGAAGTGCAGTAAACTTCATGGTTTCAAACATATCAAGCGTATTATTACTTGCTGCACCATCAGTTCCCAAGCTCACACAAACATGAGCATTAATCATTTCAGGAATTGGTGCAAAACCACCCGTTGCTATCTTCATATTACTCACGGGACAATGTGATACATTCACATCTGTTTTTTTCATTTCATTGATTTCATTTTTTGTAATCCATCCGCAATGAGCTAATACAACATCAGAATCAAGTAACCCAAATTCCTTTAATTGAGCAATAGGCCTTTTTCCATATTGTTGTTTAACATCATAGACTTCATCTCTTGTTTCAGCACAATGAATCTGAATTAAAACGTGATATTGATCAGCTAAGTTTCGAACCTTTTGCAAGGTGTCAGGCCCACAAGTATATGTTCCATGAGGCGCAAGACCCGGAATGATACGATCATCTTTATTCCACTGTTTGATAAATCGTTTGGCATGAGGAAATAATTTTTCCGCAGGATACTGTGGTGTTCCATGATCGATAAACGCAAAACCAAGCACAGCTCGAAAGCCCATTTTCTTAACAACTTGAGCGATTTCATCTTCAAAAAAATACATATCAAAAAACGTTGTAGTACCAGATTTCATCATTTCAAGTAATCCAAGTTGAGCACCGACTTTAACAGAAGAAGACGATAGTTTTGATTCTACCGGCCAAATACGGGTTTGCAACCATTCAGAAAGACCCATATCATCCCCATACCCTCTCAATAAGGTCATCGGAAGATGCGTATGTGTATTTATAAGCCCAGGAATAACAATTTGACCCGATGCATCGATTTCAACATCTGCTTCAACGGAAATAGTATTTTTAGAAATCTCATTAATAAATTGATCATCAATAAATAAAGACCCATTGAACACATCTCGGTTTTTATTCTGTGTTATAATCGTAGCATTCTTGATGAGTATGCTCATAGGCTCAATCATTGTTTTTCTTCAGATAAATCTATCGCTTTATTCCATCGTTGATCAAATTCGTCATGCAAAGAATCAACGATTTCCTTTTCAACCGTCCAAAAACCAAGTTCATCATGTTTAACTGGACCTGAAAGAATCAAAGCTCTGTCATCACCCAAGATATAATTTCCTTTGATACCCATACTTCTTTTTGCAAATGAACCATTGAAATCTCTACCAGTTTTATACTTGTTAACTAAAACTCGTGATTGTTTAGGAATATCAATATCTCCAAGATACTCGGCCATAATCTTTGGATTCTTAATTTCGCTTAAAGACCAATCATTAGTTTGACGAGAAGATGGCATTTGCTTTGTGGTCCGTTTTGTACCAAATTCGATAGCAATAGCTACCACAACAACTCCTATCCCGAATCCAATGAACAGTGAAAGAATATCCATCATGATCTCAACCCTCTTAAAGATGATATTACAAAACCCACATATAATTGTTTGCTCATCAGAGAATAAAAAAAAATGTGACGATAAACTAAAATTTCAAAGAAGTAAACAACTTTTGGGATGAAAAAATATAAATGAAACCAGGGTTTTCCAGATTTCGTTTTCTATGATAATACCATAAAAAACCAGGAGAAAAAAAATATGAAACAAGTATACATGGATTATGCTGCATCAACACCTGTTGATTCTGACGTTATCAAATCAATGATGCCTTACTTTTCCAAAACTTATGGAAATCCTTCATCGACTCATAAACATGGACGGTTAGCACTTCAAGCCGTTGAACACGCTCGAAAACAAGTTTCATCCTGCTTTAATGTCGACCCTGAAACTTTCTTATTTACTTCGGGAGGAACTGAAGCAGATAATCTTGCATTAAAAGGTATTGCATTTCAACATCTTCCAAAAGATTTAGGCAAAGGACCTCATATTATCACTAGCACCATAGAGCATCCTGCCGTACTTCAAACCTGCAAACAACTCGAAGCATATGGGTACTCAATTGCCTATCTTCCCGTCGATGAGACGGGGTTAATTGATTTAGACCAATTAAAAGAAACAATCACTGAAGATACACAATTAATCTCTATCATGTATGCAAATAATGAGATAGGAACTATTGAACCAGTTGAAAAGATTGGAAACATCGCACATAAACATAATGTATTATTTCATACTGATGCAGTACAAGCTGTTGGAAAAATTCCAATTGATCTTTCAAAACTTCCAATAGATTTACTCTCAATTTCAAGCCATAAAATTTATGGTCCTAAAGGAGTTGGAGCATTATATCATACGAAAGATATCACTTTCGATCCATTGTTTCAAGGTGGAGGACATGAACAGGGAAAACGAAGTGGAACATTAAACACACCAGGAATTGTAGGACTTGGAAAAGCATGTGAACTTTCTCAAAAACGACTAAAAAAAGATATATCTCAGTTGGAACAAATGAGTGATTATTTTATCAAAAGACTATTTGAAATCGAATCATCAACCTTAAATGGTCATCCAACGAAACGATTGGTAAATAACATTCATTTCCGATTCAAAGGTATTGAAGGAAACGCGTTACATAGTTTACTTGACGAGAAAGGAATCTCTATAGCGACTGGTTCAGCATGTTCCTCAAAAAAAATTCAAGCATCCCATGTATTACTTGCTCTTGGTCTTACACCTGAAGAAGCAATTAGTTCAATTCGATTTACCATTGGAAGACTCACCACAAAAGAAGAAATAGATTACGTGCTACCCATCGTTAAAGAAAGTATTAATCATTTACGATCTATTTCACCATTATGGAAATCAAATAAATAGTACGGGGTAATCATTTAAATGAATCAGGAATACACTGAAATCGTAAAAGATCATTTCTTTCACCCTAGAAATGTTGGTCGCCTGTCTACTCCCTCAGGTAGTGGAACCGTTGGAAATCCTTCATGCGGTGATGTCATGACCATTGATATTATTGTAGAAAACAATATAATCACTGAAGCAAAATTTCAAACCTATGGATGTGCTGCTGCAATTGCAAGTGGAAGTATGACTACTGAACTAATCAAAGGGAAAACGATTACAGAATGTAAAAAACTTTCAATGAATGATATTATTAAGCAATTAGGTGGATTACCTGAAGAAAAAACTCATTGTTCAAATCTTGCTACTGAAGCATTACAAAAAGCAATAAAAAATTATCAAAAAAATTCTTTATTATAAATGAGAACGTGAAGTTTCAATGAAAGGAATTATTGTTATTGACGGATGGAAAGCAAAAATACGATTTAGTGCAGCTCATGTGATTCCAGAATATGAAAAATGTGGTCGATTACATGGTCATAGTTATGCAATTCATGCTCGATTACATGGTTCACAGGATGAAAAAGGAATTATCATTGATTTTTCCATTGCAAAAAAAATATTACGAAATATTGCTAATATCCTTGATCATAAAGTGTTAATACCAAATAACAGTACGGTTGTCACGACCAAGCAATCAAATCAATCAATTGAATTACAATCATTAGGAAAAACATATGTGTTTCCTGTTTCCGATTGTGTGCTTTTACCCATCTCATCTAGCTCTGCGGAACATCTTGCTGAGTATGTACTAAATAGTTTTCTAACCGAACTTGGTTCTAATCATCAGTTAACCATGATCGAAATTGGTATTGATGAAGGCTATGGGCAAGGTGCTTGGATTACAAAAAAAATAAAAAAATAAATGTTTCTGATATGAATGAAAAAAGCAATTATTTTATTATCTGGTGGTCTCGATTCCTCAGTTACTGCATATATTGCACAACATAATGGATATCATCTTTCTGCATTATCATTCTTATATGGACAACAACATGATAAAGAAATTCAATCAGCAAAAAAAATAGCTTCATTATTATCAATTCAGGATCATGTTTTTTTTCAACTAGATCTATCTCAGTTTGGTGGCTCATCACTATTAAAAAACAGCGAACAATCCATCTCTAGTCCAAATCATGTTTCAGACATTGGAAAAGCAATTCCAGATACCTATGTTCCAGGTCGAAATACTATTTTTTTATCAATTGCATTAGCGTTTGCTGAAACGCGTAACGCAGATGCTATTTTTACCGGAGTTACCGCTATGGATTATTCAGGGTATCCTGATTGTAGACCTGAATATATTACCGCTTTTCAACAACTAGCTAATCTAGCAACCAAAAAAACAGTTACTGGAAACAAGATTCAAATTGAAACTCCTCTTATACATCTAAATAAAGCTGAAATAATAACCAAAGGAGCAAAATTACACGTTCCCTTTGAACATACTTGGTCTTGTTATAGCGGTAGAGAAAAAGCATGTGGACAATGTGAATCCTGTCAACTCCGGTTACAAGGGTTCCACAAATCTCACATTCCGGATCCATTACTCTATGAAATTCTACCGAAGTGGTATCATCCATAACCTACCTGATTTTTTTAAAAACGATTATTTTTTTTCTTTTACAGGAAAAGACTTTTTTTCATTTTTACCATACCATTCATAAACATCCATAGATACAGGAATAGAAATTAGAACAGCAATCAACAACACCAAACAAATCATACTATCCTGAGGAACATTATAAACCGTTGGTTGTACCCATTGATTCCAAAACGCACCATTGATAATATCATTAAATAACAAATTCACCGTACCTACCCAGGGTAACTCTCCTCGTGCTTTTCCAGTTACCCACGATAATTTAATGGGTTCAGAACAAATTCCTCCGGCTTGGTCACATCGATCATTAGTAATTGGATTATCGCCTTTGGTAATATATCCAGAATGACTAGGCTTATAATTAGATAAACCTAACTCCGGAATTGTAATCGCAGGAACATTATACAAATCATAGGCTTCAACGGTAAATGATCCATTCTGATTTGCTTCAACCCAACACATCGACCGGTGGATGATTTGATCTTCATCAGTTCGTCCATATTTTCGATAAATGATGACATCTCCATAATCACCATATGAACCATAACCATCAGACTTTTCAGCTTCGCTATTGGTAATTATATCATCGTAACTATCAACTTGAACAAGAAGAACCATATCACCTGCATCAATAGTTCCAATCCGACCGAAGGGTTCATCAAGATGCATCATACTTCCCGATTCAATGGCTACCATTGGTGCACCGAACCATTGTCCAGTATACCCCCATAATGCCGTTAAAATCACTAATACAACAGCAACAGCAACAATGATATCACGAAGAAAAGAAATGGTTTCATCATCACTTTTTAAAAACTGGGTGAATTTATCCTCAGTGGTTTTTGAATTCATCGTCAATCACAATTCATTTTTTTGTTTTCTTAGTTTTTTTATCAACCACAAATTTTGCCGTTGATCCACATATTGGGCAAATGGTTTCATCTTGTGAAAGCACTCGTCCGCATCCTCGACATCGCCGAATCCATTTAAACGTTTTTGTAATCCCTTTTTGGGAAATAGATTGAGTGGAAATGTGAAGTATAGATGCAATATTTTGAATGCTATAATCATCAGTAAGAATAATTGCTTTTTCTTTTTTTTCAGTCTTAATTTCAAATGCTAATGCAAGCACTGACCGATCAGCTTTGGACAACCGATGGGTTTCACCCATTTTTTTTACCACTTGATTGACCTGCTTTTTTGCTTCAGAGGAAGGTCGATGAATATTTAATCCTTTCTCAATTAAATATTGAAACATCCTCCAGGAAGACCCACCAGGTGAAAATTCATCAGCGATTTCTTCAACTGTTAAACAATGATGTTGATCAACAGGTAATGGTTTTCCACTTAACACGGCGGAAGTATCAATGATATATATAATTGATTGATCATTCTTCTTTTTTTCCATCAGGTGGTCACCAGCAAATGTAATCTAAAAAATGATAATTGTATACTTACATGATATCTGGATTGTTTTTAAATTCATCTATAGAAACTTGTTTTTGTTCACCGGTCTTCATGTTACGTAGGGTAAGTACATCTTTTTTTAATTCATCTGGTCCAATAAGAATCGCAACTAAACTATGTCTTGAATTTGCATATTTTAACGCTTTTCCAATTCCTCTTCGCAGTAAATCAACATCACAACTATAGTGATGAGTTCGCCGTAACACACTTGCTATTTCAAAAGCAAAAGGAATCATATCATCCGTAATAGGAATGATATAATAATCTAGTGTTTGTTGTGGAAATGATAATTCTTCTTCATCCATAGCAAGAAGCGTACGATCAAAACCGAGAGCAAATCCAGATGTCGGCATCTCTCTTCCACCAAATAATCCTATAAGATTATATTCTCCACCACCACAGATTTGTTTTTCAGCGCCAAGTGCTGGTGCTTTCACTTCAAAAACGGTTCCCGTGTAATAATCAAGCCCTCGAACGATACCCATATTTAATTTGACAGATTCAATTGAAAAATGATTCTTCAACAAGTCAATAATCTGTTGTAATCGTTTAATCTCATCAACACTTTGATCTTGATTTGAAAGTAATTCAAATAATAATTCACTTTTCCGGTCTTTAAGGAGGGTTATAAAATCAACGATTTTTGAACTATCCAATTCCCATTGATATAGTACGTCTTCTACTTCATCAAATTCTTCTTTATCAATGCTAGGTAATAAGTCTTGTCGTTGCTCTTTGGTTAAGGATAATTCATCAAAAACCATTGAAAGCAATTTCAAGTTACCAACTTCTAATTCAACATGTGATAATCCAATGGTATGAAGCATATCCATAGATAAGGAGATTAACTCTGCAATAGCTTCGGGTTTATTTGACCCAATAAGTTCACAACCCGCCTGTAAAAATTCACGATACCGACCTTTTTGAGGACGATCATACCGGTAACAATTCCCAAAATAAAATAATTTCAATGGTTTAGGTTCCATCTGCATTTGATCAACATACATACGCATGACCGGTGCGGTTAATTCTGGACGTAATGCAAGATGACGATCACCTTTATCTTTGAATTCATAGATTTCATCAAGAACGGATTCCCCGGATTTAGCTGTAAATAACTCTAATTGTTCAAATGTAGGAGTCTGGATTTCTCGATAACCATAAGACTCAAAAACCCGTCGGAATACTGATTCTACATAACGACGTTTGTGCATTTCATCGGGAAGAAAATCCCTTGTTCCACGAGGTATTTCAAACACAACCACCATAAATAAAGATGTGTCTAATTACTGTTTCTATCAGATCAAGGAAACTATCGATTTTTTCCACTCAAAATTAATGAATGCAAAGAAAAACTATTTAATGGTGATGTTCGTATTTATTTGTAGCAACAGAAAAAAAGTAAATCTTGCGGGAGACAAATAAATGACAGAACAAAAGAAAGTTATAATCTCTATTTCTAAAGATTCATTAAGAATTATAAAAAAACTTGGATTATCCCCAGAAGATGTGTTCTCTAAAGGACTTCATGAAATGCTACGTAAAAAATATCAACAGTTCAGTTTATTAGACGATGAAGATGATGAAGATGAACTACTCGTAACTGATCTTTCTGATCTCACCGAATCATTATCTAAAATTGATAAAATAATGATTAATGAACAAGATGTAACTAACAACTAACATCTGTTCTTTCCCCCTTTTGTACATAAACAAAAAAAATTATTGTTCTAAGGTAGCGTGACGTTTCCGCATTGTTTCCTCGGTTTCATGTTTACTTTTCAATAAATCCGCAACAATGCCATCTAAAAGAATCCACACACTGGCTTCAAACAAGGTACCAAGAGGAGCAAAACTTTTTCGTGCTTCCTCATCACAACTTGCTGAAATAAACAAGGTAACTGTTGCAAATTTATCGATATCAGAATCCTTTTTACCCGTAATGGAAACCACATTAGCCCCTAAATCATCAGCAATTTCAGCAGTCATCACCGCAGGAATGGTTTCACCAGATCCCGATACAATAACCACCAAATCTTTTTTTTGAACCGGAATCGTAATGGTTTCACCAATGACAAATGCTTGAAATCCAAGATGCATAAGCCGAATAGCAAACGCTTTTGCTACTAATCCTGATCTACCGGCACCATAAACAAAAATATGATTAGCTTGAAAAAATAATTCTTTTACCTTATTGATATCTTCACTAGAAACCTGTTTTAAAATATCATGAATTTTTTTTTGAATGTATTCAATAGATTGGGAGAAAACAGGTGAACTGCTCATTGGATCTCCGATAAATCCCGATAATCAGCTTCTTCACCATCAGTTCTTTTCATTATCGCTTTTTCAACTTGTAAACGAAGATATACCGCATCATGTTCAAGCAAAGGAGATTCTGAAATCAAACTGACATTATAATCATGGTCAAGTACTGTATCAATCAATGGACCAATTGGCATATCACCTTTTTTCACAGGAAGATGATATTGTTCATTTCCATCCTCATACAAAACTCCAGTCACATGTATCAAATAATGATCAAGGTCAAGAACACTTAATTTATCGAATACTTCTTCGAAATCTTCTTGTTTCTTCAAGCAACCATTTCCCCGAGCATGAATATGACCAATATCAATAACTGGCAGAACTCCAGGGACTTGTTCACATACCTTTATAATTTCATCTAAACTACCAAACACTTTTTGTTTACCCATGGTCTCTAAACCAAGGCGAACATTTAACGATTTTTCAAGCATCATATCTTGAAGTGCTTGTGTATTTTTTACAATCAATTTCAAAGTTTCAAGTGGACTTTTCTCGCCATAATAACCAGGATGAATAACAACTGTTTTAGCACCCATTTTCTCAGCAAGAATTGCTGAACTCATCGCCTTTTCAATACTTAACTTAACTTCATCATCACCCGCAAGATTGATATAATACGGAGCATGAACATGTAATTCCACATCATTTTCTTGAGCATATTCTTTCATAAACAATGCTTCTTCATCATCCATCACATATAATCCACGAACAAATTGAACCTCCATCGCATTCAAATCAAGGATTTCTTTAGTATAAACAAGTCCATCTTTATTTGTTCGACCTTTGCAGGAAAGTGGAATCCCTGCCTGACCAATTCTAATCATACATTAATTCCTCTCACATCTTTTATTATTAACACTTACCCTATAAAGAATGTTCGGAAAAGAACACAATGAAAATGATACGTTTGAAAATGGAATTATGCCAACTCCTCTAAACGACTCATAATATTCCAAATAAGGGTTCTACCATGAAGCGGAATATTGGGATCATTAGCGAGTTCATCTAATCTTGATGTAGCTGTCGCAACTCGTACATCTAACGGATCAGAATCGGATAGAAGCAATGTTTTCACTTGTTCTGCCCCACGTCGAATATTTCGAGGAACAGATGTATCTTCATTGAGCATATCCAATCCATCACAGACTTGTTCTATTATTTCATTAGTCATGGATAATCACCCGGAGATTAATGCTGCCAGTGTAACACACCACTGGATAAAAACGTTTGGGACCAAACGATTATTGTTTGCAATCCTATTTACCCATATAATTTAATCGTTTCATCTTATAAAAATGATAATGTTTATAAATACTTGTAATACTAATTATTACTCTCTAAAAATGTCATTGTCCCACCCGCGATCAATAATAAACCCAATACGATGAGCAATAAAATAAGAAGATAATCTAGAAAACTAGTAAAAAGGAAATAGTAGTCCAAATAGAAAAAAGGGTAAACCAAACAAAAATGATATGAATGCTACCTGTTTTTTTGAAAATATAAAATAGCATAATTCTATCACCGCTTATTATTAATGTAATCATGATTTTTGTTTTGCTATCTATAAACAAATGTTATTCTGATTTATATTCTTCATTAATCACATCATAAATTAATTTTGCTGTTTGCTTTCCAATGCCATTAACTTCTTGAAGTTCGTTTTCTGTTGCGTTAATAATTGCACGAATAGATCCAAAATGAAAAAGTAATCGTTTTGCCATTACACTAGAAATATTAGGTAAGCCTTCAACAATAAATCGTTGGCGTTCAGCAACTGAAAAAGATGGTTTACTTCCTCTTAATGCAACTGATTTTTTCTTTTGCCGTTGCTCTCTTTTTGCCATTACAAATAATAAATCAGCAGTTTCATTTGCATCTTCAGTTGAAAGCACAGGAATTCCAAAATCAACGACGATAGATATAAGGCTCCCATATATCGCCCGATGATTAATATTTCTTTTAGTAAACAATCCTTTTCCTTCTAAGATTAAGACTGGACGCGCATAGGCATCCCGTAACCGTTGCAATTGAGAAAACAAATGTCCGCTCAGTAATGAGTTTAAAAAATCATCAACAAATTTTCGTTCAACACCAATTCGAGAAGAAACAACGTAATCTCCTACGTCTAATTGTTTAGAAACAAGAGCAATAGATTGATCGGATAATCTTCGAGCAACCGTGGATCGATATTCTCTATGATCCACAACAACCGTTATTTTTTTATTATTTTTTTGAGGTTGATATTCATCTAATTTTTTTTGATTTCTATTTGGCTTCTCGTCTTCCTTGTCATTTTTTTTCTCTAATTCAGCATATAACGAATCAGATTCAGCAAGTGATTGTTGTAATTGAGATCGAAGAAGAGCAAGATCTGATCTCATATTTTTCTCACGACGTTTAGATGCCCAATAATATCCCTCATCAATCGTTCCTTTCGTCATTAAAATAATGAGTTTACCGGCCATCTTCCGTGCTGTTCTACCTCGCCGTTGAATATTTCTAATCTCTGAAGGAATAGGCTCATAAAACACGACTAAATCAGTAGAAGGAATATCTAATCCTTCCTCCGCCACACTTGTAGCGATTAATACATTAATCGTTCCCCTTCTAAAATCTGAAACGATTTTTTCTTGTTCTTTTTGAGTGAGTCCTTTGTCGTCTTGCTTCCCAGCTTGACCAATAAATCGAGCTGGACTAACGTTAGATAATGAATTCAAATATTCAAAAACCATCTTACTTGTATCTCGATATTGAGTAAACACAATTATTCGAGAATCAGGATTTTTTTGCAATTGATGAGATGTGATCTGAGCAACTTCTTTTAATTTTGGATGTTCAATACGTAATGAGTTAATATATGCTGCTGCTTCTAAGAATTGATCATCTTTCATCAAATTTCTCGCAGACCTTGTTGCGTTTTTTTGTTTCGATTCTTTGCTGAGTCTGTGAATAAATTGTTGAGTGGATTTTACACCTTGAGTTTGCAATAATTCCATGATGTAATACAATTTCATTGCTTCGCTTTGTGTTGCAGCAGCAGTGAACAATGTTTTTGGAGGATTTATTCGTTGTTTAATCTCTGCTTGAATCATCTTTTGGGCGTTCAATAACTTTGTTTTGGTAATTGTTGAAACAGATGCTGATTCTATGGCACCAACATTACGAAGAATTTGTAATCGAGGAGATAATACTTTCCTTAATAATTGAACCGCGTATGAAAACTCCTGTGGCGGAACTACTTTTTTCCAAGAAATATTTAATTCATGAACATATGGAGCAACATCTTCATCAAATTTATTTCTGATCTCAACATGATTTAAACTTAGATTCTTACAAACTTCCAAAATTTTTTCTCTATCATTTCCCGGAGATGCAGTCATCCCAATACTATGAGGCTGCTTACAATCATGAAGATATCGTTCATGAATGTACACATAGGCATATTTGCCTGTTGCATGATGAGATTCATCATAAATAACTAATGAAACATTGTTCAATGAAATTCGTTTGGATAACACATCATTTTCAACGACCTGTGGAGTAGAAACAATAACCTGTTTTTCATTCCAAAGAGTTACCCGATCTTTTGGTTTTACTTCTCCGGTAAAAATCGTAAGTTCATTTTCATCGATACTTAAATAAGATGAAAGAAAATCTGCATGCTGTGTAACTAACGGTTTCGTTGGAGCTAAAAACAAGATCTTTTGATCAGGATTCTTTTTTAATTTACCTGCTATGACCAGTAAAGCAATCACGGTTTTTCCTAGACCTGTTGGAAGAACAATTAAGGTGTTTTTTCGTGCTGCCGATGCAGCAATATTTACCTGGTATTCTCGAAATTCTATAGCATTTTCCTTTATAAGAGGGTGAGAGATAAACACAAATAACTGAAATGAAAACATGTTTTTAGTAAGTTTTGTTCATAATAATCTTTAGATTCCGGCTTAAGAAAAAACAAAATCATTATAACTAAGAAACCTGATAGTTTCTATTGGTGTAATTTCTCAAATGATGATATTTGGGTTTAATCTTCCCTTATGGGCCGTATTTATCGGTGGCATCATAGTTGTTTTTTTAGCTTGGAAAATTTTAAAATTTGCCATAAAAATATTGTTTATTCTTATCGCATTTTTTGGGATTCTTTTTGGAGTTGACTTACTTAATTCATTTGGTGTTTTTGAATGGTTGCAAAATTTATTTTCTTCATTTCTTTAAATTAATCAAAAAGTCAATTCATATTTTTTTAAACCTATTATTTTAGATGATTAAAGAAGAACAAAAAAAAGAAGAATGAAAATTGGTTTGATAAATAGAAACATAATCTACGATGATTCTAGTTATCTCGACGATTAAATGCAATAAAGTAGATTTCTTTATCAACCAATTCAAGTTTTCCGAATTTTCCTATGTTTTCGTCTGTTTTTAAAAGCATAACGTTTATGCCTCTCCCCACACGTTTTACACCCCAAACAATGAAACGTTATTTAATGATTTTCATTTATTCGAGATGCCGCTAACTCAATTTTTTCCGATATCAAAATTGAACATTACATATCATTATTTTTATTTTATCATCACATTAAAATAGTTTGCAGTAGATATCTAATATTGACCATATGAGCAATAGAGAAAACTTTCCCTCATTTATACCTTCAGATCGAGAGATTCCAGAACTCACACTTAAAGCTGTTCTCGTTGGATTAGCTCTTGCAATCATCCTCGGAGCAGCAAATGCTTATTTAGGATTATATGCCGGAATGACCGTTTCAGCGATTATTCCCGGAGCAGTCATGGCACTAGCATTACTCAAACCGTTCAAAGGAACTATTTTAGAAGTGAATTTAGCGACTATGGGAGCAGCTGCAGGTGAGTGTATAGCTGCTGGAGTCATTTTTACTATTCCAGCTCTTGTTTTATTAGGAGCATGGACAGAAATTCATTTGTTAGAAACAAGCATTATTTCATTACTTGGTGGTCTTCTTGGAGTTTTATGGATGGTGCCATTACGTCGAGCGCTAGTGGTTAAAACAAAACTTCCATTTCCAGAAGGAGTAGCTGTTGCAGCGGTTCTTACTACTACTGTGGGAGGGGAAACTGCAGAAAAACACAAACCTAACGCCAGTGGAATTTGGTTACTGGTTGGAGGTTTTATCGCTGCATTATATAAATTCGGAGAATTATCACTCAATATTTTCAGAGGAACAATTGAACACATCGTTACTATTGGAAAATTTACTCTTGGACAAGAAACAAATAATTCCTGGCTTTACGGAGGAGTTACCACATCACCAGCTCTTTTAGGCGTTGGATGGATTATCGGACCAAAAATTGCGTCATATGTTCTTGTTGGAGGATTAATCGGATGGGTGATTATTGCTCCACTCATCGCATTAGCAACAGGATTACCAACACCAGTTACAACGGAAACAATTTCAAATGCACTCTCTGTTGGACAAGGAAATTTATCAGTAGGAATAAACATTTGGGGATTTTTCGAAATATGGGGATCTCAAATCCGCTATATTGGTGTTGGAGCAATGCTAGTTGGAGGATTATGGGCGATTTGGACCATAAAAAACAATCTTGTGGATAGTGTAAAAGAAGCAATAATGGGCTTAAAAGGTGGGCAAGCATCATCTAAAAAACGAACTGAACAGGATCTTAAATACAAACTAGTTTTTAGTTTCATTATTTTACTGACAATTCCTATTTTTCTTCTTTACATGTGGCTTTCAAATCTAATCGCAATTTCATTACTCATGGCAGTAATTACTATTGGTTTTGCATTTCTTGCAAGTGCCCTTGCAGGATATCTTACTGGACTTGTTGGTTCATCAAATTGTCCCATTTCAGGTGTAACCGTAGCTGTTCTTCTTATTGTAAGCGTTTTCATGCTAATATTAGGGGTCACCGGTCCAGGAGGAATGGCAATTGTTATTTTTATTTCTGCAGTTATTTGCATTGGAGGATCGATATCAGGTGACTTACTGCAATCGATGGCTTGTGGACAGATGCTTGGAGCAACTCCAAAAAAACTTCAGATCATGATGACTTTTGGAGTAATTGCTATTAGTGGAACAATTGGTGTTGTTATTGGCGTTCTTCACGAAGCATTTACTATTGGAAGCAGACAACTTCCCGCACCGCAAGCATTTTTGATGAAAGGAATCGTACAAGGCGTGCTTGGAGGTGAAATGTTATGGCCATATGTGATTGCAGGAATGGTACTTGCTATTGTTCTCATTCTTATAGACCTCCCAGTTTTACCAGTAGCTATAGGCATTTATTTACCATTTACCTTATCTGTTCCAATCTTTGCAGGTGGAGCCATCCGTCATTTTACGGATAATTATTTACACAAACGGTTTGGAACGGAATCAGAAGAGGAATGCAGTGACTGGGAACTAGCTATCAAACAAAAAAATGTTACTCCTCAAGAAAAAACAATTCGAACTGGATTGTTACTTACTGCAGGATTAGTTGCTGGAGAAGCACTCATGGGTGTTGTCATCGCAGTTTTAATTGTTCTTGGAATTAATTTAACCGTTTTTGAATATGCACCATGGTGGCCGGGTCTTCTAATTTGGATTTTTATTGCAATCATTCTTGCGTATATTCCCTTACGTGAAATTTTAAATCAATCAGAAAAAATGTAGGTAGACAAACATCTAAATATCCTATTTTCTTTTTTCCGATGACAAAACATGTTTCATAAACAAACTTTTAAAATACCTCATAAGAGCGCAGTAGATGATACAAATCTAGCGGAAATCATACATCCAATTCATTCAAAAAATGATCCAAATCTTCCATATAGTCTAGCACATGCTAAATTAGATCCTGGAAAAAAATCAACGCCTCACAAATTAATGCAATCAACTGAAACATATATCATCACTCATGGATCCGGTGAAATCATCATAGATGGAAAAACAGAATCAGTTCATAAGGGAAGTGTTATTGTGGTAGAACCAAACAAAGAACAATCAATTCAAAATACTGGATTTTCCCCATTATTTTTTTATTGTATTGTTTCTCCCCCATGGGAAGAAAAACAGGATATTTCAAGTAAACTATGAATTATGTATCCTGTGGACAATTACTTCTTTTGTTTAAAAAAACCTATCCCAATCAAAGCCAATAGAACAACAGGCAATATAATCAAGTTACTAGAAATAAATCTTAGGTTATGTGGCTCTGAATCTAAAGAACTAGTAACAGTAATGGTTTCATTCTCCAAAATATGAATTGCCGCAATTGAAAAAGAAATATCCTCAGTTATCCATTCATCATCTTTTTGTTTTTGAAAGAAACCAGTTAAAGATAATGGCGTAATCCCATTCTTCCAAACAGGATCATCTTTCACTTTCATTTTCCAAAGTACAGTTTTATTCTCAAAAGCATATGTTTTCCCAAAATCTACTCCATCATTTAAGCAACAAGGACCATCAATAACCGTAAATGATTCCTGATTGGTACTCTTAGTTCCAGGTTCAAATAAGTAAAGGGCAAGCCAAATATCATCTACTGAGGGACTCATCTTTGCTTTGACAAAAAAAGATTGCCCACAAGATAATGATAACTCAGATATTGTTGTATTCAACCAATTTTTTCCATTAATACTAATCCAGGCATCAATTTCACCAAAAGTACACTGTGAAGGTTGAGCTTGAATAGATATGGGTTGAGTAAATACATTTAAACTCATAATCGAAATGAGTAATATCAATTTAATTAATAGTCGAAATTTTAGTAACATATTTTTTCTCCGATTAAACCTCTTTACCATGATGTTCAGAAAGAACACCATCTGTATCTCCAACCATACAACCCCAAGATGGTACAAGAGAACAAGATATCGTATCAACAGCGAAGGTTAAACGAGTATTCCAACCTAGAATAGTTCCATCATTTGCTCTGATCACCTCATTTTTTCGTGTAAAATCAATTGGTTCATGGCAGAACAGAGGATGAAAAACAGTTTCATCATTCATATCCCGAATTGAAAAAACAGCGTATCCTCCTCGAATTTGAATAAGCCAAGTATTCAACGTGACCAGCCAGGGTGTAGTTGGAGTAATGGGAAGAATTGGTAATCCCGAAGGGCCTAATAAACAGGTATTTCGAATTCCTAAAAAATATTCTTGTTTATCATCAATTGTTTCTTGCTGAAAACAGGAAATGTAAGCAGGTTGATGGTCTACTGATAATAACAATGATTCATTCCATCCTTTGGTTTCGGCATCCATTCGTTCCAATTTCATTGATGTACTAAATGGAATAGATAATTGATGTTGAAATGATGACACTAGATTGTCATTCATTGCTTCATCAAACACTGCCTTATCATCAACATCTGCACTTTCTAAAGCATCATTAATTGCATCATCAACATCAGTTTGTAAATCAGAAGACAATAGTTGTAATTGTTGATGAAGAAAGGATACATACCAACATCGAATAGCATAAATTGTTTTATCTGAAGTGCAATAAAACACATCATTCTTAGCATATGATGTTTTTTGTTCAAATTTAGTTTTATTTGTTTCAAACTGCTGAAGCATATCTTCAAAAGCAAGAGTGAGTAATTCTGTTGGATTAGGATAATTCATAGCATTAATCTTTTCATCAACAGTTATCCTAGATACCTGATGATAAATTTCAATAAGTGCATTAACTGCATGTCGTGTAATCCACTTTGGAACAGTTTCAGATATCTTCGATTGATAATAAGTGCCAGTATCTTGAATAAATAATTCTTGTTTATGAGGTTCATATACTGTTGAAATATAGGATGGGATGGTAGTTTCTAAATTTGAATCATCAGCAGAAATATTTTCATAAAAAACATCAAGGATATCACCCGGGAAATGATTCATTTCTGCATAATCAATCACTTTAATTGAAAATGTGACGTTTTGTTCCTTTTTTTGATCAGTAACTATGATTTGATCCCATTGAATAACCGTTTCATTTTCGATGACTTCACTAGTTTTATTACTCCAGTGGTGAGATCGAGTCCATTCAATAGTGTAAACCTCTTCAAATACAATAGATCCGGGAGAAATTGTTCCTTTTTCAGGAATTGTTTGTTGAGACATTCGAGTTGTATTTGAAATCACCCAAGAACTTGAACCATTATCAATGGGAAATCCATTATGTTCACCTTCATAAATAGAACAAGGACCTTTACGGTTAACCTCCGTAGAAAAAGATGCAGTGTACATAGATTCAGCAATTGAATTGATATTTTGTATCGTTGATTGATTCTGAACGGATTCTCCTTTAAAAGAGCCTTTGAGCACCCAATTTTTATCTTGATATTCCTTAACTGTATCCTCTAAAGATTTGCTACTATCAATCTGATATGTTACTATTTTTGATTCCTCATTCTCATTGATAAATTCTAACTGAATCGAGGTTTGATTCCAAAGAATAGATGATGCAATATCTGAAATATTTACAAGTTGTTGTTTACTATTTTGTTCATCAGTTGAGGTCTCTTCAGCAAATGATTCTTTTAAATCTGAAAAAGAAACCATCCAATCCGATCTGGTGAGTGAGTTAACACTGGATAGATTGTTCATGGTTTCTCCAGAAAAAACTGATTTTGTTTGTTTTACTGCGTCAATTAATAAGGATGGATTGATTCCTCCAAATGTTAGTGCTTCTTCAAATAAAAACACGAGATTAGTGATTAACTCTAAATGATTATTATCTACTATGTTTTGAGGTGAACCTGTTTGGTAATGTCGATATCCTCTGGCCATTGAATATACATTTGTTAACAGTGTCATAGTCCTCCAAAAAGGTCCAAGATTTCTTAAAGATTCATTAAAGGAAGAAATAAGATGTTGTAATCCAAGGTAACGAGTTGTTAACACGGTTGTAACCGTTAAATCCGTTGAATGGAGTGGTTCTGTTTCATGAGTATTCTTAGAATTAATAATTAGTGGTATGTTTACAGTTACCTGATAATATACTGGAAGTAATTGTTCTTGTTCAGGTCCAAAAAATGGAATGCTTAGAGGTCTTTTTAATTTCATAACTATAGGTCGAATTGAAATTGATTGAGTTGGTATGTGATTATCTGAAAGTTTTGTGAAATCAGCGTTGATGATAAATTCGTTTTGAGTGATCTCATCAGATTCATAATTGCATTTAAGATAATTAGTTAAAACTGATGAAATCTTATTTTTTAATCGTTGTTGATTACATGATTCAGCAGAGTCAAAGTCTTCTGATGGAATAATAACAGGATGACTTCCAATATATTGTAACGCATTGATTCCTGCTTGATTGATGATTTGTGTTAAATCAATCCGGGTCTTGGCAAGTAAGGTTTCAATCTGCTGTTGATTTATTCCATGTTGAACCTCGTTGTTCATTTGTTGGTCATAAAATGAAATGTAAACTGATGTAGCACTACTTCCAAGTATAAGAAAAATACCGAGTACTGCAAAGCTTACTCGTGCATGCGTATTAGATACTAAACGATCAGATCTGATGATGTTATCCTCTCCAAACCGTTAGTGATATTTGAGCGGTGGAAAGAGAAAGATGTGAGAATATGAATCTTCTCCTCC
>JAGXLH010000072.1 GCA_018334795.1 Thermoplasmatota archaeon | reverse complement strand
TACCAAAATTCCAAAAAGTGTTATTACAAATATTATTACTAGTCGAATTATAAGAATAAATCCCGCCATGGGTGTTATTACAAATATTGTTTTCATAGATAGTATTATGACTTGAGTTATCCAAATACATTGCCAGCATAGTGTTATTTATTTCATTATGTGAAATGTTACAAATATTTGAATTCATAAGATACATACCAAAAACGGTATGGTTACAAGAAAAATTGCATTGTGTGATATTAGCAGTCATATCTATACCAAATACCCCTCCTGTACTGTTATTAACCGTTATATTATCTAAAGTAACATTATTTAATGTATTTGAAGAATTATAGATATAGACTCCCGCAGTATTCATTGAATTATTACAATTAATAATTGAAAGATTCTGAATAGTAACATTACTAACAGTTATCTTTGTTCCATTATTCCCTTGACCATCTAAAACAACTGATGAATTAGCCTCTATTGTTACACTTTTATTTACTATAACATTTTCAGTATAGGTTCCATCCCATATACGAATTGTATCTCCATCAGAAGACGCATTTATTGCATCCTGAATGGTGGTATAATCTGCGCCACTACCGGCTGGACCCACTGTGGTTGTTGCACCCATTGCTCCTTGAGCCATGAAAACGACAATTAATCCTAAAAAGAGTGTTCCCATCATTACTACTGATCTTTTCGCTTCATTTATTCCTAAAAGTTTTTTTCCAACCATTATATATTCACCAAACAGTTTTTTTGAAATATTATTATACAAGTGCACTCCCTCTAAATAGAAAGTAACAGAGCATTTACTCCACTCAAATTTTATATTTTCATAATTTCAAAATACTTGACAATATTACATATGGCAATGATTAAAATGGTTATAAAGTTTACGAAAAAAAATTATAAATTGATTTAAAATATCATATAAATTTAAATTACATCTATTTTATAACAAATAAATTAATTTTAATATATTTATAATTTAATATTAATAATGCTTTAAAAATCTAAAAAACAAGACGAGTAGTTGAGCCTTTTGGAACAATCAAAACGTTATTAATATCTCTTTTTGAAGAAACCAGGTTATAAAACGAATCTTCTAAGTTCTCAACTGGAATGAATCCTAAATTTTTCTTAACAAAACTAGGATTAAAACTAGACGAAAGATAAACCGTATTTCGTTCAATGATTTTTCGATGATAATAGGCTTTATGTGCACCAATGATAAACTTTTTTAGCAATGCTTGTTTGATTTGTTCAGCTGTTGAATAGGTCTTTAACCATTCTTGATACACCTTGTTTGCCATGCCCTCAACACATTCCGCAACTAGCATGATAATCCCATCTTCGTTGATTACTTTTGAAGCGGTATGGACTGCTTTAAGTGCTTGATATAAATTAATATCATGTGGACTGCCATCAGCTGCCGTAATGATTACATCTGGTTTTTTACTAATTTTTTTTGTAAATAAGGTATCAACCAGTTTAACTCCATGATCCATTACTTTTTTAGCATCACCAGTCCAAAGGCCAACAATATCATGCGTTTGATTAAGCACTGCTCCGATCATAAAATCACAACCAGCTAAATCAAATGCTTCCTGCATTTCAATTGAAATAGGATTTCTTCGTAATTCACCAGTGGTTGCATATTCATTAAACATCATCGCATGATTCTGTTGAATAGTTTCAGCTGATGCAATTCCTGGTAGGATACTTTTTCGAGTCCCCCCATACCCAGCAAAATAATGATATTCAATATCACTGATCACGATTTTAACATCTGCATCAATATATGTTTTATGAATTTTGATGTCATGATCAAATGATGATGAGCCAATAGATACATATGAACTGTTCTTGTTATCATTTGAAATAACATTGTAGTTGTGAACAATTTGTTTTCCAAGGAGTTGAATGATTTGATCGGGTGTTGGAGGAGAATGTGTTCCAGTACCAATAAGAATCGTGATATCACTATCTGATACTCCTCCTTTTTTTAGTTCACCTAACACAATTGGAAGGAGTTGTTTACTTGGACAGGGACGAGTGTGATCATCAACAACGATAACAACCGTATCACCAGATCCAACAAGATCACAAAGCGTTAAAGAATCCAATGGATGATCAAACGCTTGCTTAACTAACGCATTAAATAAAGGAGTGGTATCATCATTTTTTCCTGAAATATACTCAACTGAATAATCGTAGGGAATAGTAATTGTTTGACTTGTTTTTCCATAAGGCAGCGTGTACTGCATAATAAAAAGAAGAAAAAAATAGGAGGTATTTTATTGTTTGGCGTATTCTTTACTCCATCGAACTCTACGAGGAGCTCGACCGAGTTTGATCATGTTCTTCTGACATTTGTTTTTGCAGAAATAAAGCACCGTTCCATCCTTTTTTCCATAGATCTTACCCGTTCCAGGTTCGATTTCATTTCCACAAAATGAACAAATCCTTCGTTCAACCATAAATCATTCAACCTCATTACATTTTTTTTTAACGTGGGCCACCCAAACTTTTTGCTTCACGCTGCGTTTCACTTAACATTAACGTGTCACCTAATTGAACTGGTCCCATCACATTACGCGTGATGATTTTTCCTTTATCTCGACCGTCAAGCACTCGAAGTTTGACTTGTTGTGCTTCTCCAGCCATCCCAGTTCGTTGGATGATTTCCACGACTTCACACGGTGTTCCTTCAACCATGATAGATCACAATCAATTAATTTTATAGTTATTCTTGTTTTTGAAGCTCAGCGACTTTTTTGGTTAAGGTCTCTAGCGTCGTTTTGTCTTTTCCAGGGTTTAACACTGCAATAGTAGTAGTTGAAACCAGTAATCCAGCTGAGTTGCCTAGTTCATCTTTACTTGGAACGTAAGCATACGGAATATTTTTTTCTTCACAGAGAATAGGCATATGTGCAAGGATTTCTTCAGGGCTCACATCTTCAGCCATGATCACCATTTTTGCCTGTCCTCGTTCAACTTGTTTTGTTACTTCATTAGCGCCCTTGCTGATTTTGCCAATATCTCGAGCTTTTTCAACAAGATCATAGGCTAAGTCTGAAACTTCTTTCGGGGTTTGAAATTTTACGTACATTGCCATAGTCTATTTAGCCTCCTAAGTTATTGAAGCTTTCATCGATAACACTTCCATAACGTGAAAGCGCGATTACTCTGCAATGGAGGAGGTATATAAAAACCTTTTTAGCAAAAAAAAGGGTTTTTGCTCGGTTATTTTTTTGTTAAAAGTGGGATGCGTTCTACTTCTAAGTGATCTGCAGTTGGATATTCTTCAATAATGAAGAATACTAGTTGGGAAGAGACTATTTTTTCAGAAAGATCTTCAGCGAGTTGTGGGTGAAGTTCAATTCTTTTTTTTCTTTTATCTATACTATATTTTTTTTCTGTGATCTGTTCTTTTTTAAGAATGGTAATGATATCCTCAAGTGAATGATTATTATTTGGTTCAATGATTCCTTTCAAAAGCGTTCCTTGCTCAGTGATAATGTCATGATCGGTTGCTATGTATTGAGCTCGTCGTTTCATTCTATTAGTAAGTTGCACGCCGTCTTTAAAGGATGATGAACAATAATGAATACCAATATGAGTAGGATGTTGTTCAAAATAGGTGAGGACTTCATAAGCGGTTTCTTGACTTAGTTTTGCTGCAGCTGAAACATCATCTTTCATCTGGAATCCTTTTTCATACAATGCTTGTTCGTTTTGTTCTGAGAATTCTAGTTCATTTAGATTAATGTAGTCCACATCATGCTGTTCAGCCCAGTTGATAAGATCAATGATATCTTGTGTCTTATTTGGAATAGCTGGGATTTCTATAGCGGTTTCAACAAGAAGTTTACTCGTTTCAGTAATGATTTGTGATTGAGGACTTTGATTCATCTTTGACCAAAAACGAGGTTCTGGATGAAATCTGATTTCATCAAGTCCACTAACTACCATTTCTTTAATTGATTCTGTATTTTTTATTCCTGATGTGTAAAGATGAATATGAAAATCGGGTCCAAATGTTTCTTTTAACAATTTGATGTATCGAATAGTTCGATTGGGGACAATTAAGGGATCGCCACCAGTTATTCCTGCACCAGTTGCATGAATTGCTTTTGCTTCAGATAGAAGTGTTTCTATATCGTTTTCATCCGTAAGCTTCCATTCATCAGCATAAATAACATCCTTGTGTTGCTTTTGCTTACTTAGTGGACAATAAAAACAATGAGCAGGGCATTTCCCCGTGATCAAAACTACCATTTTTGCTCCTTTTGCACACATCTTACAAGCAATAGAAAGACGGGAAATGTATTGACTTTGATGTAACCAATGATACCGTTTTACCATATGTTTAGTTCAATCCTTTTTGAGTGATCTGAAAAACTGTGGTTTTTCCCTCAGGTTGTGATCGGTGTTTCATCATCGTTGCTTTTCGTTTGTTCACCCCGTTTTTTTCAAGTTTAACAATGGTTTTGACTAAATGTTCCACATCACGATTCGTAAACGGTTTTACCTCTCCGTTTTTATCAGTAAAGACTTGTTCTACAATCAACACATAAAGGTTTTGATCTCGAGCTGCTTTTTGTAAACAAGCGATTTGTCGAGTGAAACTTCTCATGCATTCTTCCTTATTTTGATCTAAATGTAATCGATAGAACATGTTAATGGTGTCAACGATGATCAGTTGAACATCCTGAATTTTAATTGCGTTTTGAATCATTTTTTCTTGATCAGATTGGGTGGTTGGAGAAAAAATAAGAATGTTTTTTAAAAGAGATTCCTGGTTTTCTTCTGAAATAATCTGCTGTAATCGTTCCATTGATACGCCCTCACTATCAATATAAGCGACTTTTTTACCAGTGAGAGCACATTCCCTAGCTGCTTGTAAGCAAACATTGGTTTTTCCCGTGCCTGCTTCGCCAAAAAGTTCAGTGATGATTTTTTGTTCCAGTCCTCCCCCAAGTAATTTATCAAGAGGACTGCATTGTATTGATAACCGAGTCATTCGTCGTCAAAAAATAGATATGGGCTTCTTGCTAAAAATGTTACGTTACCTAACAGAACAATTAAAGCATCCACTTAATACAATTTTTAGTTGTTAAAAATGATAAAAAAAATATAGTTCATGACATTTTTTAGGGTTTTTTTCTTTTTTATACGAAAAATTTGACCTTAAAATGCGATATTTTGTCATACTTGATGGCAACATTTATATGAGGTATTCACCTTCATGAGAAAAAAAAGCTGATTGTGTTTGATATTTAAAAAAATTTATGTAAGACGTGATGTACATGGCAAAAAGAAGTAAAAAACAAGTAAAAAAGGATGAAAACAAGGTCATTAAGATTTTGCAATCGTATGCCAAAGAAAGTATTGATACCCTCGCAGAGAAATGTGGTTTCTCAGGTCCGAAAGTCCGACGGATTATGAAAAAACTTGAGGATAATGAAACCATTTGGGGTTATCATGCAGTAACTGATTATGAAAAAATAAGGAAAAACGAGTACATCTTATTGATTAAAAAAGCAAATACTCCTCTTGATGAACTCGCAAAAAAGATCGTTGCTCGGGATATCGATGATAAAGCTGAAGAATTGGATGTAATGATTGGATCAAGTTATTATATGCATGGAATTTTTGATTGGTTGATTTGTTTTGTTGCTAATGATCTTCCACATGCGAAAAAATTTGAAAGTGAACTGGTGAAAATGTATAAACCATACATTTCTGAAACACAGTTACTTGAAAATATTTTCCCCGTAAAACGATGTGGTATCAACAATCCACATGTTGATGAACTCAAAGAATTTTTATAAATTCTTTTTTTCTTTTTTTTATTGTTTAGTGAAACGGTCCATCGATTTCAAGTGTTTTAGAAATGGCTTTGCAGAGTTCAAAGACTGCTTGTTGTTGTGCTTTTTTTGGTTTGAAGAGCTGTTGTGGTTGCACATTGAGGTTATCATAATCTGAAAAAAAATCTTTATCAAGCATGTGTAATTGGTCGTCTAAGCAGTTTCGTATGTGGAGTAAGAACGCGTGTAATTGGATGAGTTCATCTTTTTGCATCCATCAACCCAATATCCTAATATATTTTGAGTTTATAAAATTAATCTTTGATCTTTTTTGATTACGATCAATTTTTTTCTATTGTTTTGAATAGTAATTATAGGGAGAAAAAAGTTTTTTTTCGATTGATACATTAATTTAATTTTGTTCTTTGGTGAGCCAATGAATAGCTTGTTTTTTCGTTTTACAGGTGTTGAATTCAATATGAGAAATGGTTTTAAAAATTTTGATAAATGTTTTTTGTACTGGTGTTGATCCAATGATTGCTGTTTTCTTTACTTTTATATTAGCTAATTTAGCAGTATTTTTTACGGCATCAAATACTTGTGTGTTAAGAAAAGAATCGTTAATATCAATTAGTGCTAACATTTCGGTTTTTTCGGTTTGGTGTAAGAATTGTCGTAAGTTGTTGATTTCTGTAATGAACTTTTCTTCGTATAGATCAGTAAAATCAATGTTTAAGATTGATTGTTGGTTTTCAGTAATCCATTTGATTCGACTTGATGTCACGGCTTCACCACATATCTTTTTTGTTACTCATGTTTTATAAGAGTTGGTAGGTAGATTGACATGTTGACAAAAATTTCAAATTTTTTCTTACTACAAATCTAGTTGTTTTTCCGCTCAACAGAAATGTAATATAATTTTTTCATTAAATAAAGGATGCAAACTTATGTCAGTCAGTAAAAAATAACCACCAAAAAGAATAGTAAAACAAAAAGATCACGCCAACATCCTTGAATTCATCGGCCAAATTATCAATTCATTAGAACAAGAAAATATACAATCCAAGCTTAGAACTAGAGTATAGACACACAAATGCACTTTATCAAAAACATATCGAAGACGTCTTTAAATTAGAATGAACCAATTAAGATAAAAGGAGGAGGGAAAAACCCTCCCCTTTATTTGCCTCCTTTAAACTATCTAAACCCCCATTCACAAAAAGTAATAGTATGTTTATATATAAATATTTCACCTAGTATTTTTATATCATCTTGAGTAGGCTATCTAACAAATGATGAAGTTTAAAAACATTTTTAAAAATTATAAATTTTTTAATAAACTAATGAAAGTTTGTCAAAATGAAAAAATATCATAACGAATTAGCTTCAGCCATAGTTTAAATAGACTAAAAAACAAAAAACAAATCATAGTCAACAATAGATGGATACAATGGATAGTGAGATGATGGTGAAAAACAAGACATGTCTATATCAAACAAGGGTATTACATGCATATTCACCTGCAAACAAACTATTTATATCTACATATTGTTGATAGAAACAAGATTCATTAGGAGATGGATGGAAAAAATGAAAGCTAATAGAAAGTTTAAAAATAAAGATGACGCAGTTTCCGCTGTAATCGGTGTAATTCTTATGGTAGCAATTACTGTCGCCATTGCAGCAACCGTATATGTTTATGTAAGTGGTATGATAGGAACAAGTCCAGAAACAACACCAAATATGCAATTAGTTAAAGATAGCACTAATAAAAAATTAACAGTTGCTTCTGCTGACCCTGGAAACCTAAATTGGTCTTCTTTTGAAATTACTATAGATGGAATTAGTGGTAGTGTTGCGGGTACAGCTATATCAGCAAACACTTCTGTAGATGGCCCCAGTCAGGATGTAAAAGCTGGCGATGTCATTCAATTAGATGATTTCACAGGTTCAGCCACGGTTACAATTAGTAATAAATCTACAAACACCCTTATTGGAACTTGGGAATTCACAAACTAATAATTACCCAATTCTTTTTTTCTTATTTTTTTGATTTTTATTTTCTTTTACTTTTTTTTACTAACCAAAAATAATTTTTTGACTTTTTCCTTAAGAACACAGGTTTGACATTGATTATGAGTTGTAGGTTCACCACAAACTTCACACGTTTTTAACTCAACTGGTGGGAATTGAGTTCGTAACGAATCACGAATTGCATCAAAACTATGAAGAATACTATGTCTTGTCCCCGGATTCTTTGATTCCAATGTATACAATATTTCCTTAAACGTTCCTCGTAATGCATCAACTGAATACGGACACATACTCTCATAAAAATCAATATCATGAAGTAACGCAAATATCGCATTTTCCTTTTCAGGAATCCAGCGCAATGGCATCATCCGAGGAACTAGACCTGGTTGCACATGTAAATGTGGACCTAACCGTGCAAGTTTTTTCATATCCGCATTCACAAAGTTCATCAGAATCGATTGAGCCATATCATCAAGATTATGCCCAGTTGCTAACCGATCCACCTTTAATTTTTTCGCTAATGTGTTCAAACAATGCCTGCGAAACACACCACAATAACTACACGCACCAAGTGGAGATGTATTCACCTTTTGAATTTCATCCATACCCCACCCAATAATCTTTTTAAAACATACTTCATAATATGAAATAT
>JAGXLH010000004.1 GCA_018334795.1 Thermoplasmatota archaeon | reverse complement strand
AATATGATGAAAATTGAGAACAGAATTAAGGTGATGTAATTTGGAGATGGATATTAGTTTTCCGGAAGGTCAAAAAGTGAACGCGAATTTTGATGATTTTGAAATTAAAACAGATCAATCAGTTTATTCCGGTGGATCTGGAGAAGCACCTGACCCGTTTTCATTGTTTCTTTCTTCAATAGGAACGTGTACTGGCATCTACGTACTCCGTTTTTGTCAAAAAAGAAATATTCCAACAGATTCTTTAAAATTAGTTTTGAAAACAAAGGAAAATGAAAAAACGGGATTAGTTGAAGAAATTAATATTACAATTCATGTTGGAAAAGAGTTCCCACAAAAATATAAGAATGCAGTGTTGAAAGTAGCAAGTCTTTGTACAGTGAAAAAACATTTAGAAAATCCACCAAAAGTCAATTTAGATTTCGCTCAAGATGATGAGTAATTGAACAGCAGATTTATGTAGTGCTTACTGATTTCCTGAGATTGTGAATTTTCATGTCATCAACAGTTGTTATTGGAACCCAATGGGGCGATGAAGGTAAAGGTAAGATTGTCGATTATTTTGCAAAGGATGCTGAGTTTGTTGTTCGTTTTCAAGGTGGAAACAATGCAGGACATACCATTGTGGTCGATGAGGAAGTGTATAAATTGCATATTGTTCCATCTGGAGTTATTCAGGGGAAAAAAGGAGTTATTGGAAATGGATGTGTTGTTGACCCATTGGTGTTAACTGATGAGATCAGCATGCTTGAGGACCGTGGTGTTTCCTTAAATTTATTTATTAGTGATCGTGCTCATGTGATCATGCCGTATCATAAGTTATTGGATGGGGCAGAGGAACGTGTTCGTGGTTCTGGAAAAATTGGAACGACTAAACGAGGTATTGGTCCGTGTTATAGCGATAAAATTGCTCGTCGCGGAATTCGTATTGGTGATTTACTTAGTGAAAAACAGTTACGAAATAGGTTACAACGTATTCTTCCAAGTAAAAAAGAGTTGTTTACTGTTTTTCAAATTGACGAATCGTTAAATGAAGATGAAATCGTAAAAGAGTATTTAGCGATTGGAAAGAAATTAAAGTCTTATGTTACCGATACTTCGTTGATGTTGCATCAAGCATTTAACGATCAAAAGAGGGTATTGTTTGAAGGAGCTCAAGGCACTATGCTTGATGTTGATTTTGGAACGTATCCGTTTACTACGTCGTCTCATGTTATCGCTGGAGGAGTGTGTTCAGGTGCAGGCGTTGGTCCAAACAAGATTGGGGCAATCATTGGTATTGTAAAAGCCTATACTACTCGTGTTGGAGAAGGGCCATTACCAACGGAGCTATCTGATGATGTTGGGCATCATTTACAAGAGAAGGGGCATGAATTTGGAACGACGACGAGCAGGCCTCGTCGGTGTGGCTGGTTAGATTTAATGGTAGTGAAACATGCTTGTATGTTATCGGGAGTTACTCATCTTGCGATAACTAAATTGGATGTCCTTAACGGGTTAGACAAAGTAAAGATTTGTATCGGTTATAAATTACGTGGAAAAAAATTAGATGGATTTCCTGCTGCGATTGAAGATGTAGGTGAGGTAGAACCCGTGTATAAGGAATTCAAGGGTTGGAATGATTTTAAAAGACCATCATCGTTATCGGATCTGCCCATGCAAGCACAATCATATTTATCATTTATTGAAACATTTTTGGGAATTTCACTTAAAGTTGTTTCAACAGGCCCGAAACGTGATGAAACCTTTGTGATTGAATCGTAAAAAAATCTTTATTTTTATTATTTTTTATTTATTTTTTGAACTTGTACGGCTGTTTGAATCCAGCGGCTGTATGAATTAATCGCAGCTCGAAGCACAGGTGTTGTTTGAGCTGAAATTGATACGATAAGTGTGTTTTTTGAATGAGTGATGTTTACGTTAGTTTGAGGAATGTTTTTTGAAAGTTCAGGTAGAAGTGATGCATAGATGATAGATGCTGTTTGTGATTCATCAAAAGTGATAGTTATCTTAGCCGTATGCATTATTTCACCTATGACCAAACGTATTAGTGTTAATGCATAATATGTTTTGCTAAAAAGAGGCGACTGAAAAGGAATCATTTTGACAATGAAAACTTTAAAAATTTAACAAAATATAAAAAAAGAAAATGCATTACGTGTATTTGTGCACGGGATGTGCATTCAGATGGTGAGGATGGGGAAGTGGCGAGGTGGTGAGGAAAGATGGATAAAAAATTTCCCCTATCATTCTTTCCCTTCCTGGGGAAAAAAGAGGTTTTATGGTTTTATTATTACTTTAAACCATCTTATCGAACGAAAACCTAGTTTTTTTGGGAAAAAAGGCATATTTAGGAATACTTAAATACTAGAGTGTCTTATTTTGTTTATGAGGAGAGAGTGGTCTATGACGGGGAAAATAAATGTTGTAGATGAGTATCAGGAAGGTTATTTCAGCGAACGGTTTGTAACCGTATTATCAGAGATTTTTCTGAGTGAATAAAATAGATACCCTACGGGGTTGGATGGGTAAAAACAAGAGGGATAATATGAAAAGATCTTGGTTTGTTCATTACGCAAACAGAAATGAATATGAAAGTTTGCCATGTTATGAAAAGGAGTTAGATTGTGCAAGAAAAGCATTAAATAGAATTCAATAATTTTAATTCCAATAGATAATTTTTTTATCGGAAAAAATGGCAATAAAAAAGAATTTGTATTTAAGTATTAGCATATATGCTATCACATTATACAAAATAAAAAAGAAAGTTGATATTAAGAAGAGAACGTCTCTTCTGCGTCCTATTTTATATCATAATGATTTGATATGTTTAGCCACTGTTGGACGTTCTTTGTAAAATATTTTACTTCCGCAATATGGACATTGTAAACCAATGTTTTTCACATCGAATTTCACAGTTTTTTTACAAACACCACATCGATAGCCTGCCATACAAATCACTCTTCTTCTTCGTCAAATTCTTCTTCAAGCATACGTCGTTTGCTACCACGAATGACTTTTTCAACATGTTGGCCAATTTCTGTTCTTGGAAGATAGCTTCCTCCAGCAAATTTGACCCCACATTTTCGGCATTGCCAAATAGAAGTATCAACACGTTTCACTGATTGATGACCACAACTTGGACAGATATGTTTCTGTCGTTGAACAACCTCAACATTACGTATACGATTTCGTGAACGGACACCATATCGAGCTTTGTATCGTCCTGCTGGGCCAACTTTTTTGGTTCTCTTTGCCATATTACCTACCTGCACTCTCGTTTAATTGCTTTCTTAGTGCGTCTCCGGTAACAAGGGAGTCTTTTATAATCTTTTTTATCTCTTCTAGGGTAAAACTACCATTTAAGCCCTTCTGCATAGCTCTAATAGATCCATTTGAATCAGTTGAAACCGTTAATCGTGCTTCCGCGATTTCTTCTTCATCAAGTGATGGATCAACTACAACAACATCATTGAATTTAACAGAGGTACATGATATCGGTGGTTCACGCATTGGAATATAATAAGACATCACCTTCTCTTCATCACCAGCTTTATTTTTCACGGTTTCCTCAACTGGTTTAATACCGAAATCATCTAATTTTTTAATATATGCGTTTCGATCTTCTTCTTCCAATCGCTCAATGGGCATCCGAGCACCATACAACGCTGCAAGAGCAGCTAAACTAGCTGCATCAAACAAGTTTCCATCATAATCAATAATGTGAATATCAATAAAAACAACCCAAATCTTTTCACCAGGTTCCAAACATAGTTTTTCAAAATCAATCACATTTGATTCACGAATCCCCCGATCCACAACTCTTGCAAGTTCAATTGCATTTCCTCGAGGAGGACCTGCTTCAAAATCAGGAGATGCAAGCGGTATCAATTCAGCAGCAGTAGTCATTACCCCAGCATCAGGCGTATCTGGATAAGGTTCACCCATAACCATTTTGATACCTGCAACAACTTGAGTGTTACCAATTTTTACCCGTGCTGAACCTTCTGCTTTACTAATAACACCAGGCTCAATTGAAACTGGTCGATAATCACTAAATTTCCGACCATCAGATCGTTTGTTTTGCTCTGCAAGTTTTTGAAGATAATTCTTTTTTATCGTTGGAGAAATCGTCATATTTATTCCACCTCTTCAACATCAGCTGCATATTTATTGATCAATGCATCCTTTTGTAATTTTGAAACGTCGTGACATCCTTTCATGGCCAACTCCATTGCTTTGTTAAATTCTTCAACGGTTAAATGACCATCCATTTGTAAAAGAAGTATCTCATCAGTTCGTGGTGAAATCGCGATTGGAAGATCAGCATCACCAAAATTATCCTCTTCTTTTCCAAGATCAAGGACAACATGCCCCCCACTAACTTTTCCATCTTTTGTTTCAGCACCAATTTTACCAGCAGCACAACCAACAGGAATGTCTTTCATTGGGATACCCGCATCAGCTAATGCTACGCCTGCAGCGGTTAATCCTGCACAACGCGTCCCTGCTTCAGCATCAAGAATTTCAATATTAACATCAATTGCTGCTCGAGGATATAAATCAATTAACACCACTTTTTCTAATGCTTCTGAGATTACTTTTGAGATTTCACGACTTCGTCGATCAGGACCTGGGCGTTTTCTATCATCAACACTAAACGCTGCCATATTATAGCGTGCGTTAACAATCGCTCGTAATGGGTCTTGAGTATGTCGTGGAATTGCTTCACGAGGACCATACACTGCAACAACAACCTTGTTGCCACCCCATTCTAAATAGCAGGATCCATCCGCTCGATGCAACACACCTGCCTCAATCTTAACATCACGAAGTTGATCATTAGTTCGTCCATCAAGACGTTTACCATTCGCATCGATAAGTTCAATATCTGATTTCATAATATTTTTTCACTTCCTTTTAAGATAATGATTTCAAGAGCTCTTCGACTTTGTCGGTAAGCCCATATGAGATTGATTCACGTTCAATCAGTCGAATTGCTTGTACGGCATTTGATACTTGAAGGTCTTCACCATCAATCCAAATGCGGCCGTTCTTCCCAACGAAAATACGACAACGCGTATATTTCTTTAAGAGATTTATCATCGACCCTTTTTTTCCAATAATTCGTGGAACCTTTGAAGGTCCCACGGTGATGATATGGCCACCTTGTATCTTATACAAGTTTCGATCCTTAAGGGTAATATTTAATTTCCTTTCCACATCAACGGAAAGAATCTTTGCCATGATGGTATCCCCAGTATTTAAATATTTTTCGGTTTCACCAAAGTCTACCCTCCAGGGAACCTCACTTACATGTAACAGTGCAGGATATGGCGCATTAATATCCGCTAACCAACTTGAGGACATTGCTTGTTCAACAAATCCTATAATCGTATCTCCTTCAACAGGATCATACCGACCCTTAAGAGGAACCACATTTACATAGGGAGGATGTTTATTTAAAACACCAAGTATTTTTGCATAAATTTTTCCATGATCAATTAAGGTTCCGCGTCCTGCCTTAAATTCACTTGTTTCGCCAAGGTATTGACTTGGAATGACTATTTCTCTTGTCGATTTCGTCATACGCTGTTGCCTCCTAAACCTAAAGAATAATATGTTTTTTTAAATAAGTGTAGGTAACTTTATTTAAGCACTTTAGTTGAAACGTTTCCTTTGGTGGCTTCGTTCAGCTTATCGTAGAATTCATCCTGCATTCCTGCAGCAAGTCGAACTACCCCTACCCATGACCCATCAGATTGCCAGTCTTCTTGTTCAAGCACACCAAACGTACGGGCCACACCATAAGCTTTTCCAATGAATTTAGCGGGTATTTTCACCGTTATTTTCACCCGTTCAAGCGAAAGTGGAATGAACGGACGAATAGCATTAACTGTTGATTTGACTTGTTCACTCACTGGTTTAAATGGATCGATATGAACACCTGCTTCCTCAATTGCTCGTTGAACACGAGCCGGTGGATGTGGTGTTTTCGTTTGAGGATCCATTGCATTTTTAACAATGTACTCTACAACACGTTTTTGTTTGTTCTTTTGCATTTTATGACGTTGATCGGTAGTAAGCTGAATGTCGCCATGTTTGATGATGTATTCTGCAACTGTTGATACATCGGTGGTATCAAATTGTTCTTGAAGGTCCTCTTCAGATACATGAATACCTTTTTTTGCATCTGAAAAAATAGCATCGATGGCCATTATTTTGAAGACCTCAAGTTCTTTACCTTCGATAATATCAGCTGCACCATAGGGATCAACCAGTATTTCAAAATGATGATCTCCCTTCTTCAATCGAGCAATAACCGCATCATCAAGGCTTACCAATCTTATTCTCCTCCGATTGCCTTTTGAACATAGGCTTTTGATTCTTCTTGTGAGAGAATATGGAATGTATCATCTTTGCCAACGATACCAATTTCTGTGGCATCTGGATTGATTTTTTCCTCAGTTCCTTGATGTAATGCTTTTACTCCAAGCATGATGCCCTCTTCTTTTGAAAGGCCTTCTTTATAATTTTCTTCAAAGTAACTCATAGCACCATTGCGACCGGATCCTTCACTACTTGCTTTATATTCCATGAGTGCTCCGGATGGATCAGTTGAAAATAACCGTGGACCAGTTTCATCATATCCTGCAACAAGAAGAGCTGTTCCGAATGGTCGAACTCCACCATATTGAGTATATGTTTGTTTAAAATCACAAATCTTTTTGACTAATGTTTTTACCTGAATCTTTTCATCGTAGGTAATCTCATTGATTTGTGCATCAATTCGAGCACGATCGATAAGTGATCGGGCATCAGCAACTAGTCCAGATGTAGCACAACCAATGTGATCGTCGATTTTAAATATCTTTTCAATTGAATTTGGTTCAATCAACCGTGAAGAAATTCTTTTATCTACGATTAAAACAACACCAGTTTCATATTTTAACCCTACTGTGGTTGTTCCACGTTTTACTGCTTCACGTGCGTATTCAACCTGAAAAAGCCTTCCATCTGGAGAAAAAACAGTAATTGCCCTATCATATGCCATGTTTGTCGGTTGCATCTTTCTTTTTCACCTCTAATATCTATTATTTTTACAATATATCCTTAGAACGTACAATCGTTTAGGAATCTTATTTATATTGACGCTTTAGTCTCCACCTCACAATACACTTAATGACTAAATAGTTTGTGATAGTTGAAAAAATAATGTTCTTTTTTATTTATGGGTTTTGTTTCCCCAAATAATTTTGTGCATCTGTAATCCCAGGCGAACGGAAAGATGATCTGAAAGAATCCACTCTGTAAGAATTTCTGGGTTAAATCCCCATACTGGTTGAAAAATAATGGAGCATGAAGGCTGGTATCGTTTCAGTATTTTTTTTGCATATTGGTAATCTTCTTTTGATCCAATTATACATTTTAATTGATCATTTTTCGTGAGGTGTTTAATGTTTTCAAAAAGATTGTGTTTCTGCATGGTTGAGGAGGGTGTTTTAATATCCATTGAAATAGACAGATAATTTCGATTGGTAAGATTTTGTATTGGTTGACTCCCATTAGTTTCCAAACAGATCTCATACTTTTTTTGTTGCAATGCGGTTATTAACTGAATGGTTTCTGATTGGAGAAGTGGTTCTCCACCGGTAATACAGACTTGTTTACAATCGAATTTGCTAATTTTTGAAAGAATGATTTCGATAGTCATCTGTTCTCCGCCTTCATATGCATAATCTGTATCGCAGTATGCACATCGAAGATTGCAACCTGTTGTTCTGATGAATACCGTAGGCAATCCAGTTTGCTGGCCTTCTCCCTGTATTGAATAAAAAATTTCTGAGATTTGCATTTGTTCAGCTAACAACTAAAATCTACTTAAAAGATTTGATTACGGTAATTATAAACGGTTATTAGTTTTTCTTTTGTATTATTTTTTGTTGGATGATTGGATAGAATCGTAGGCTTAGTACTCCGATAAGTGAAATTATTGCTGCATAAAATCCTAGTCCTGCTCCCCAAGAAGATGGAATGCTTTGTGGGTCGGATTCCCCAGGTAAGGAAATGGAAATATCTCCAGATCCTGAAAAATCACCGATACCGATTTTTGTTACTTCGCTCATCGTGATATAAAATAATGCAATGTTGAGAATGAGAAGAAGAATGATAACCATCGTCAGAATCCAAGAGATTTTTGGATATCGTTTTTGAATAAAAGGTAAGAAAATAATAAGAGCTGAGGTTACAATCAAAAGCATGCTGAGCAATGACAGCACAGTAGTGAAAATCTCGGGTACTTCACTAACTTCTCCGCCTATGACTGTGTTACTTTCTGTTCGGGTGATAAGTGTTGGTGGATAAAGATAGGTTTCAGATACGGTTTCTATGCTATTGTTTTCTCCATGTAGTTGCCACCATGGAATAAAGATGCTTGAAAGTAAGAGTAGTGCTAGTATGATATACAATCCATTTTTTGAAAGGCCTAGAAGTCTTTTCCAGTAAATGATTCCTGCGATTGCCACTCCAATTATGATCAGAATTATTGGAAGGAATTGATGAAGTGATGAGGGTTGATTGCTTATGATGTCTATTGATTTATCTCCTTTTATGCTGACTTGTTGGGTTGCAATTGTGGTGTCTTCTTTTGTGATGGTAAGTTTGTATGTTCCGGGTGGTGCAGTGATCTCACCTCTTCCCTCTTCAGTTATTTCTTCTTTTATTTTTTTGCCGCTCCGTTCAAGCATCAAATCAGCAGTATTGATTGAATTTCCTACTTGATTTAATACGGTCGTTTCTAATGTAAATTCTGCGGGAAAAACAATGTCAATGGTTTTATCTTTTGAAAGTGAAACAGTTTCGGTTTGTTCACATGATTTGTAGCTGAGGGTAAGATCATAGGTTGCTTCGTAGAGATCGGTGAATTGATATGTTCCTGCATTGATTTGTTCAGCGGCGATACTTGTTTGCTGGATCATTTCCTGACTTTTTACCATTGGACGTGGGTCGATTCCCGGTGGAAGACCAAGGGTATCCTTAACGGTGAGTTTTAGATCATAACGTAAAACAGAGATTTCTGTTGTCCATGGACGAAATCGATTTAGTATGTTAAATGAAACGGGTTCTTCATAGATGAGAAATCCATCATAGATTGTTTTTAACTTGAATTCTTTATTTGTGTATGCTGGTAACGGGAGGATAACGGTTCCATTAGCATCTGTGCTTGCGGTGGAAACTAATTGGTCATCAGTGAAGAGTTGTGCTTTCACGTTTTCGATGGAATCATCATTTTGATCGGTGATAAAGAGTTCTATTGTTGTTTGTTTGTTGCAAGTCACTCTTGTTTTAGTATCTTCTGTTACTTCGACAGTTGTGAATCCAATGAATTGACGTTGATCATATCGTAAAGGATTTTCTTTGTATATTTTGATAATGTATGTGCCTGCTTCAACATCGTTAAATGTGATTGTTTTGAAAAGTGTGCTGTTTCTAAAATCGAACATGGATGCGACAGCTTGTACTTTTTGAATGAGATTTGCATCTTCTGCAAATTCGATGCTTAAACTATTGAATTTTAATCGTCCAACCGATCCAGATGAGACCATGGTCTCTGCTTTATGAAGTTCAGCACTAAGATATGATACATTTCTTCCCGTTGCTGCTGAAAGAAGTGAACCAAGTGGTGCTGAAACTCCTTGATGAACCGTTGTTTTAATAGTATAGGTTTCGGGTTCTTCTGTTGGTTCTTCTTCCATGGTTTCGTTTCCACGGGTTATCGGATATTCTTTAATCAGTTGTTGGAAGAGTTTTGATTCTGCATCAATACGTTCATACCCGCCGGTTTGTAATGCCAGATATTGTGCATTAAACAACACATTTTCTCCCTTTGAAAGGGTGGTGATATGTTCTCCATTTTCATAGGCATTTCTGAATGCAAATAGATCTCCACTATCTGCTTCTAATCCGGGAAGTTTTACGTGTTGTTTAACACTTGCTTTTACTTGTATACCGTCATTGTCTCCTTCTAGGATACCGGTGTTTGCTTCAAATATGAGTCCATGTGCTTTACCAGTTGCAGGGTCATCGATACATATCCATGCGTTACTTCCTAGGTCTTGGTCATCACTATATCCAAGTAACCAGTCTGCGGGATCAGCATCAGGATCTGTTGGCATATCGTAATCAACGATGTTTTCATCTTCGCTATAAAAATGAATTTTTGGAAGAATTTCTCCAAGGTTCATATCATCAATGGTACCACTCCTGGCTTTGATGGTTGAAAGAGATGCTAAGGTTCCTTCTCGTTGTTCATCTCCTTGGATTTGTATGTCTTCAAGAACTTGATGATTAGTGTTTACTACTAATCGTTTTGTCTCAGTTGGATTATAATAATAGGTATAGATGTTATCAGTTAATAGATCATTTTTTGGTGAACTTCCTTTGATTCGTATTCGAGTCATCAGGTTTCCATCGATAAGGACTGTTTTTGTGATATCTTCAGCCCATTGTGTTCCAATATGTTCTCCCGGAGGATTAATACTGTAACTGGTGTAGAATCCTACGATTTGTTCAGCGTTTTTGGTTGAAAATTCTGTTGATCCTGGTAAAAGTTTTACTACGGCATTTGACATGCCATTTTCAAGTAGTTCTCCTTTTTGACAGATACCATAGATAGCATTTTCATCTTGATTGATTTGATAGTAATCAAAGTCCATGATCTGACCAGTGATTGGTTCATAGAAATAGTGAGTATCTTTGACGATGATATGATCTGGATAGTCAGCTGCACTGGTTTCGGTGTCACTGTATAAAACGTGATATGTTTCCTCTCCAGTTGCTTCTTTAGGGATGATGAAAACAAGACTGCAGGCATCAATATGGGTTTCATCAGTATGTGAAAGATCATAGATTTGTGATTCGATTTCGGTGTAATCCCCCCCGTTTTTGTAGGCTACTCGAACGGAATGAATGGTTTGGTTTTTTGCCCAGCAAGGATTGTCGAATTCAACTCGGAGGTCTATTGGTTGATAGATTGCTTCCGGTAGTGATGTGTCTATAGGTATGCTTACTTCTTGGTCAAAAGAAAGTCCGGATAAATCAGTTGTTTGAAATTCTGATTGAGCATGAATAAAAGAAAGTGGTGTTGAAAGGGTTACTAGGCTTGTGATGAATAAAAGCAAGAGAAATCGAGTGAGATGCATGTATAGGTTAATTTTTATTATTGTATTTATATTTTTTCATATTATTAAATAAAAGTGGATTGTTTTTAGAAAGGAGGATAAAAAGAAACAAAATTAAAAAGAAAAAATAAGGAATAAATGTTTTATTATATGCAACTGTTACCTGTTAAATCTTAAACAAATAAATTGACCACGGGAATAAGTAAAAGGGTAAGACCGATCAACGCAATAATTAAACCAACTGTACTAAGTTTGTACTGTTTCGGGAGCACTTTTTGACTTAAATAAATCGCACCAGCACCATAAATGATAACTCCAAAAACACCAAGAAACATAAGGGTCAGACTTAGCATCAATAGAACAGAGAACAGTCCCAGATACATAAGAATTGCAAGTGGGATACCAAGAGAAAGGATGTAGAGAAGCACAAAGAACATGAATCGTTTATACGGTAAATTATTCATTTTTGGAATAATAGTTTTTCCAGTTTCAAACAACATTCTTGTTCCCGCTTCAAAACCAGCATAAACAGTTCCAAACAAAGCAAAGAACACACTTATTTTAAATAACGGTTCCAACCAGGTTGCCATATTAGAAAAAATCCTTCCTTGCTGTGAAAGAAGATCAATATCTGAAGGAAGCAAAACATCACCATTTGGTTGCAAGCCAAGTAAACTATCTCCAGCAATCATATATGAACAAGATACGATAGCTACAATGATAAATGCAAAGATAAGATCGATCAATAAGGGTTTTAAAAGATGCCGGGATCGTTTCAATTCTTCTTTTGACGTAGGTAGATATGTTATCTTTCCATCTGATTTAAATGATGAAAGAAGTTCTTCTGAATACGCATGTGAGTCTTTTGAATCTTTGAAGATACCCCATTTTTTCTCTTTGATCCATCCAAGATATCCAATCAGCGTTATCAATGTGAATGTTAAGGTTCCAAGATACCCAAGCATAGCTAAAGATATCGGTGTTTTTTGAAAGCCTTCAACATTATCAACCCAAGCAGGATAATTTTCGGGTATGTTCTGACCTATGGAAAATAGATTAGTAAAAACTTCAGTGACATCGGGAGCCGGCGATAGAAGAAGCACTGAGGCCACTGCCCCAATACCAAGGACTGCTACAAAAATTGCTTGAGAAACCTCCAGTAATCGATATCGACCGAGTAATACCAATACCGCAGCAATAAGAGACATGGAAATACCCCATACTAAATAATCACCAAATCCAAAGATCCAAGCTAACGATTGACCAAGCGTGGTCATAATTGATGCAGCAAAAACAGGGATGAAAATAAGCATGATACCAATGAGTAACCAGTTAAACCATCCTTTTTTCGTTTTAATCGCAAAAAGATCCATTAATCCAATGCCAGAAAGCATACTAAACCGAAGGCTGACATACGCAATTATGTAAGATCCTATGGTAACGGTAACTAGCCAAAGTAACGCAAGTCCAGCCCAGGCACCAATTTGAGGGCCTAAGATAAGTTGTCCTTGCCCAATAGTCAACGAGGCAACTACTGCACCAGGACCAAAAAATCCAATATATTTCAAATATTTTCGTAGTGACGGTTTTTCAGCAATAACCGGATCAACTGAAGGATAAGATATTTTTTCGTCTGATGAACTCATGTTATATCACGTAACCAAGATAATTATTTTTCAAAGATGATTTCATGTCGTTTCTTTAGCACAGGTTCAGGGAATTTCGGTTTAAAGTTTTTCCGAATTTCAGCATCATATTCCTTTTCACCCTTTTCCGCTAAGATTTTTCTTCCAAGTTTGATTTGATCCAATATGTTCGCATTCACATTATCCACGGTAGCTGGAGCCACTTTGAAAACTAGTTTCATCATTGCATTCAATCCAAATGAAATAGACTCAACTTCCATAATTGTTCCCGGAATCACAGAAAACCAGATACCAATTGAATCCTCACCAAAACGAGTGATAGGAATATTTGATCCTGCTTGCCGTTCAGGAGTCGGACCAACATCACAGACCATCCATTTGCCATCAACATAGGCTTCTGCTTCACCATGAATCATAAAATAACCCATGGCATCAGACCACTTCTTCACCATTGGATCATCAGCAAGGGTGTCTGACCAGGCCTCGATCATATTCATTGAATATAACTTATATCGGGCTTTTATTCCAGCAGCTCGGCAAAGAGCAACAAAAACAGAGAGTTCATGTAAACAGGTGCCCGTTCCTCGTCGTAATGTGTTCTCAACACCATCCAATGGCAGCATTTCAAGAATAAGTTTTCGTTTTGCAAATTCAAAAGCAGCTTCAGCAAATTCTTGATCTGATTTTTGATATGCCCCTAGTTGATGAGCAAGCGCAACAATTTCTGGTGCATGTGAATTACAATACATCGTCGGTCTAAGATATCGTTCATCTTTAGTGCAATATTTCATATTCTTATTATATTGAGGTATCTCAAATCTGCGAGGTGGTCGATGATATCTTCTTTTTGTGTTCGACAAGGATGATAATTTTTTGATATCTTTCATATTGGTTATGAACACTTTTCCAAGAGCAAGAAATCCATAAAAGAGAAGTCGACGAAGGCGCTTAGGGGGAAGATATCCTCGTGTTTTAATTTCATGAAGTGAATACATCAGAGATCAACAACCAATAAAGCCAGGTGGTTTAAAAGAAAGGTGTTAAAAAAACTTATCCCTACTCAAAAACGATTTGTTCTTTTCCACGTAATTCCAGTTCAGGAGTGGAGGGTCCTTTTTTCTTTCGAGCATTTACATTATACGAATCGATGCCACCAGCTTGACTAATGATTTGTTTTCCTCTTTCGATTTGTTTTTGTACGCTAATATTTACTCGTTCCATAGATCCAGGCGCGAGTTTGTTTAGGAATCGTAAAGCTCCACCAAGACCAATTGGAATGGATTCCATATACATGATACTTCCAGGAATAGCAAAAAACCAGTTTCCAAGTGAGTCTTCACCAAATTTTGTAACTGGAATTCCTCCTGCAGCTTGTCGTTCAGCTCGGGGACCAACATGGGCAACCATCCATTTTCCATCGATATATGCCTCTCCTTCTCCCTCAATCATAAAATAACCCATTGAATCATACCATTTTTTGATCAATGGATCAACATTAACCGTAGTGTCATACCATGCTTGGATCATGTTCATAGCAAACATTTTATACCGAGCTTTAATCCCTGCGGCCCGGCAGAGTGCAATAAAAACACTGATGAGATGAATGCAGGTTCCTGTTCCCCGTTTTATGGTTTCGGATACGGGGTTAAACGGAAGGATTTCAAGAGTCATTTTCTCTTTGACAAATTCAAAAGCAGATTCAGCGAATTCTTGCTCTGATTTTTGATATGCTCCGAGTTGATGAGCAAGCGCAATTACTTCAGGTTCGGTTGGATCACACCAAAGAGTAGGTCTAAGATACTTTTCATTGGTCGTGAAAGATTTCATGGTTGATTCATACTTTTTCAAATCATACGTACGATTTGGACGGTTGTATCGTTCACTGCTCGACGGTATCTTGCGTAATTTCTTCAATTCACCAAGACTGATCAATAATGTTTTTGAAAGCGCTAATCCGCCACCAATCATCATTTTTAATTGAGGTTTTTGCGGGATCAGCTGTTTTTCTTTAATCTCCCTAATGGACAGCATTTTGTATCACGATCCCAAATCTGAAGAAAGCATTTTTCGTACTTCTTCAGCACAACCTCGTACATCTTCTCCTTTGGCTCGTTTTACTTCAGGTTCAAGAACCGGACCAGGTCGGTCACAAACTGGACAACGTTTTAACAAACGAACTCTGTCACCAGTGACAATAAATCCAGGATAACTTTGCGCTGCACCATCTAAAAAGGCAAATCGTCCCCATTCTCCATAATCGGCAGGTTTGAATTCATCATCAAGGACTAGCGGTTTGTAAAAAGAGTAGGGTACATGTAGATAATGGCCTTCGGGACAATGAACCATCCATCCGTTTCCTTCTACCATTCCATAAATATCAAGGATGTATTTATCTTTGAATCCAAGAACGTTTTGAACTTCCTTTCGGAAATCTGAAACAGGTATACGTTTGTTTTCATGTATTTTCCATCCACCGCCAGTTCCTACTCCCCCACGTTCTCCAAAGTTAAATGTTCTTCCTTGTTTTTTCAATTTTTCCATAACTGCATAAAGAATGTATGGAGCGCCAACAAAGGTTATTTTATGGTCTGTATTTTCATGTTTTTCAAGCCATGCAATGATATCATCAATCATTTTTTTGGATTTTTTATACGCAAAATAACGGACGAATTTGCTTTTTATACCTCCAGCTCCACCCATAGTCATTGAGATAAGTTCTGTGGTTACCCGTCGATCGATAGCTACATCTACATCTTTGACTGCATCAAAATATACTTCAACGGCTTTTCCAGCATAAATAAAGTTTTTCCGTGGATTTGGCATCAGTAAGTAACCATAGGAATCATATTCCCAAAAAGGATACACCATGGTGACAAATGATTTTGCAAGGATATATTCTGAATTAAGAAAGGTACGTTGATCTCTTGGAACAAAAGTGTGTCTACCACCAGTTCCACTACTGTAAGTAACGATAATACCAGCTCTATTAAATGCATCTATCACATCATCATAGGTTGGCTTTTTTTGTTTGATGACGATTTTTGGAAGATCACCGGTGTAAATATTGGCCAGCCATGTGGCAAATTCCTTTCCATTAGGATAATCTTTGAAGAATTTATCCGGGATCAAAGGAATTTTGTCTAAATCTTCATTCGTTTTAATATCCTCCGGGGAAAAAGAGTGTTCTTTACAAAAATTGTGATAAAATTGGTTGTTATTATAATGGTGGATAAATGAATGTTTGATAGTTTTTAACTGCATTTTTTTTGCATCGTCAAGAGGGATGCGAAAAAGATCTTTTGGTTTGTAAAGAGATTCATACAGAGGGGTATTTTTTGAAGGTATATATTTCTCTATTGCTTTGTCCAGTTTTGCAATGTATGAGTTTAGATCAGTCATATAGTATTTCTCCTAAGATTTTTCATATTATTCAAACAATATATTTATAGATGTCGTTAAATTTTTCGTCAATGAGCGAATACAGGCCAATATCTTTCAATCAGACGCAAATACTCACATAGTAATTAAAAATTGTTATTCAAAAAAGAAAACTCTAATGAAACAAAGGTTAATATAAAAGTAAACCAAAACAACAAAAAATATTCATCTCCACGCCCATAAAAAAACCATGGAAATCAAAAAATGACCATTCCGTCTCTAAAAAAGAAGCATCCAAGAGGGTAAGATATTAATATAGGATGCCGTATTATCAGCCTACTTCACTTTCATATAAATATTCATGCAAACTTATAGCGTGGTATATGAAAAAATTTATAGAGATAACATTTAGAGGTATGACCTGTGGCCAAGAAAGGCAATGAAAAATCAAAAACGGAGAAAAAGAAAACGGATCAAAAAGAGGATGATGACTTTCAATACATCGTTCGAATTGCTAACACCGATATCGATGGAGGCAAAAAACTAATCCATGGTTTATCCAGCATTAAAGGTGTCGGCAGGCATATGAGTACGTTTATTATCAAAAAAACAGGTTTAGATGTTAATCAAAAAATGGGTTATTTATCGGAGAAACAAATCAATACAATCGGTAAAGCCATCGAAAGCATACAAGACGAAGCACCAAAATGGATGTTAAATCATCAAAAAGAATACGAAACGGGCGAAGATATTCACATTATCGGACCTCAGATAGATTTGCGCCTTCGTGATGAAATCAACATTATGAAAAAGATTAGAAGTTACAAAGGAATCCGACATGAACGAGGATTAACCGTTCGTGGTCAGAGAACACGAGGAAATAACCGAAAAGGATTAACACTCGGTGTCTCTAAAGCACGTGCACGACAATAAACCAAAAACGATATAGGATTAAATAGTGATTAATTATGGGGAAACCAAAGTTTTCTCGGAAAAAATACGATACGCCAAGCCATCCATGGCAAGAACAACGAATTCATTCGGAAAACGAATTAGTCAGAAAATATGGCTTGAAAAACAAAAAAGAAATCTGGAAAGCAGAAACTGCTTTGAGGAAATATAGAGGGCAGGCCCGAGAATTACTTGCAAAAGTAGATAGTGATGACCCTCAAGAGAAAAAGGAGATCAATCAATTACTGACTCATCTCACCAGATACAATATTCTACCATTAAATTCTACATTAGACGACGTTTTAGCATTAGAAACCGAAGCTATTCTTGCACGCAGATTACAAACACTCACTTACCTTAAAGGACTTGCGAATACTCCAAAACAAGCACGTCAGTTAATTGTTTCAGGCCACATTGCAATTGCTGACGAACGAATCACCATTCCAAGTTATAAAATCTCAAAAAAAGAAGAAAATGACATAGGATACGCTCCTGATTCCCCATTAAATGATGTTTCTCATCCAGCTCGACCCAGTGCTGATTTTAAATCCAAATTATCAAAAAAGATGCTTGGTGACGAATCTAAAACAGAAGATGTAAAAAAACCAAAGCAATCTCCTCCTAAAAAGAAAGAACAAAAGGATGAGAAAAAGAAGAAACAAACCAAAAAGCCGGTAGAAGGGAAGAAAAAAGAACCCGCAACTGAGAAGAAAAAACCAGTTGAGGAAAAAAAGAGAAAGGAAAATGTAAAAAAGGATGAAGAATCAAAAAAAGAAAAGGATTCATCATCTGAACAAAAGAAACCAGCGGAAAAGCCTGAGAAAAAAGGAAAGGAGAGTAAGTAATCATGGCCAGAGAAGGAGTAGCTCATATTTTTGCTTCGTTTAATAACATTATTATCACTGTAACCGACCTAACTGGTGCTGAAACGATCACCCGTTGTTCCGGAGGGATGGTTTCCAGATCTGCTAAGGATGAGGGATCCCCGTATACCGCTATGAAAGTTGCACAAATTGTAGCTGAAAATGCCAAGGAGAAAGGAATTAATAAAGTAAGTGTTAAAATCCGCGGTCAGGGTGGAAATAAATCAGGTACGCCAGGTAGAGGAGCTCAAGCTGCGATTCGAGCATTGGTTCGTGCAGGCATGAAAATCGGAAAAATTGAAGATGTCACTCCTATTCCACATGATGGCTGTCGGAAGAAAGGCGGTCGCCGCGGTAAAAGAGTATAGGTGACATCATGAAAATTTCATTAGATGAACTTAAACAAAAAAAAGCAGTGTTATCTATTGAAGATATTGATTTCTATCTTTTAAATTCGATTCGTCGAGTTATGCTCTCTGAATTACCCAAGCTTGCCATTGAAGACGTAGTGATCTATGATAATACAACCACATTGTTTGATGAGATTATATCCCATCGATTAGGGCTTGTTCCATTACCCACAGATCCAGATCTGTTAAACTTTCGGGATGAATGTATATGTGATGGAAAAGGATGTCCGAATTGCACGGTGAGATATACGTTAAGTAAAGAAGGAGAGGGAACGGTTTATTCTGGTGATTTACAACCCTCAGAAGCAAGTTGGCGAATAGGCGAGGATCTTGTTCCTATCGTTGAATTATTTAATGACCAACGTTTAATCTTAGAAGTAGAAGCAGTCCTTGGTAGAGCTAAAGACCATGCGAAGTGGCAGGTGGTTACTGCTCCAGGATATCGTTTGTATCCTATGATTCAATTTGATTCAAAAAACAAAAAAAACGTTGAAGCGTTTGTTAAAGAGTTACCTGAAGGCCTAGTAACTTCTGTGAAAAAGGATACTCTTGAATTATCAGATATTTCAAAGCTTCCGGTTTTTGAATCCTATATGGACATGGAAGATATTGATTTTATTAGAATCGAAAAAGATCCCAGACATATTCGTTTTCATTTTGAAACTGATGGATCGTATTCTGCTAGTAAGGCATTAAAGAAATCTGTTGATCTTTTTGAACAAAAATTGAAGGATTTCACCGAATTAATCGATGATATCTAATTTTTTTCTTTTACCTTTTTAGTAAGTTTCCTTTTTTTTAATCTATCTTTTATAGTGTTGACTTAATTCGTTATATAATGTTATATTTTGTTCATGGATTAAATGGTTCACCAGTCGGATGGAATGTGTTCCTTGATTTTTTTTCTGAAAAAGGATTTGAATGTGAAGCGATTGATTTGAAAAAGGGGATGAATTTAAGAAAGACACATTTCAATGATTATGTTGAAAAAGTTAGTTCAATTGTCTCTGCTGATGACATTATTGTTGGTCATTCTATGGGTGGATTGATTATGCAAAAGGTTGTTGAGCAATGTGATATATCGGCTGGTGTTGGTATCTGTCCTGCTCCGCCAAAGGGAATTAGAATGAAAACGGTTCCTTGGTGGCGACAAGTTCGATATTTTCCATATATTCTTTCTGGTATTCCATTTAAACCTTCATTTGGTTTGGTAAAAGATGTGTTTTTATCTGGTTGGGATGAACCAAAACAGCGTGAGGTATATGATCGGTTACAAAAACAATCATCTCATGTAAGTTATGAGGTGATGAAACAGAAGATTTCAGTTAATGAACAAATGGTTCGCACTCCGCTTTATTTTATTGGCAGAAAACAGGATGTAACCATTCCAGTTGATGTGGTAAAAAAAGTTGCAAAAAAGTATGATGCAAAGTGTAGTGTGGTTTCGGGAAATCATTACATTTTTTTTGATTGGAAAAAAATAGCTAAGAAAGTTCTTTCTTTCATTCAACTCTTTTGATATATTATTTTTAATTTTTTTAATTTTTTATGATTCATATTCAATAATTTTTGAATGATTAATAGTTAAATAATTTGAATAGATAAAAAATTTAGATTAAAAATTTAATAAAATCAAAGATTATTTAAACAAGGTCCCAAAATACACTTTTTGAGGGTCTGGAGAGATGAGAGAACAGAGAGAGGGATATGTACCTCCGTATTCTCTAACAAGAAGTTTTTGCCTCCTTCTTATTTTTCCTTCCAGACCTATCTCCCTTTAATATTAAATTGAATGGGCGGTCCAGTTAGACACAATACACACCCATAATTTAAGAGATTTTCCCTTTTTATAAAAATATAAATGTGTTAATGAAATTATCATTTTAAATATTAAATAGAATGAATATACACATCAATGGAGATAAAAGTATTTTTTGCAAGAAAACAATAAGAACTAACATCATGAACTAATTGGAAAAAATAGCTATTTTATAAGTCAAATCATTTTTTTGAATAATAATTCATATAAAGAAAAATCATATTGTGATTTTTCGTGTGAATCGATCATGTCAGATGAGTTTATCAATAAAATAAAAAAGCGAAGGAGTATAAGAAGCTATGAGAAAACACCTGTTGAAAAAGAAACAATTCAAAAAATCATTGAAGCTGGACGTTACGCACCATCTGCGAGCAATAGACAGCCCTGGCGTTTTATTGTAATTACAAAAAAAACAATGATTGATGATATTGCGAATGTAATAAAAAATGAAATTAGAAAGATTTTAAAGAAACGATTCTTTTTAAAATATTTCTTTCCATCATTAAAAAATAAAAAAACAGTACAATTTTTAGCATCTACCGTTGTTTCGAAAAAGGATATTTTATTCTTTGATGCACCGGTTCTCATCTTTGTAATCACCAAAAAAAGAAAATTTAATGATGAATCCTGTGCCTGTTGTGCTCAAAATATGATGCTTGCTGCTGATGCACTTGGCCTTGGTAGTTGTTGGATTGGTTTTGCTCATTTTCTTGGATTAAACAAACAATGGATGAAAAAAATCGGTGTTCCCAAAGGTTACCATATTGCTGCCGCATTGGTTTTTGGCCATCCAAAAAAAAGACCCTCCCATGCACCGCTCAGGAAACCAACTGCAGATGTTATCAATTGGATTAAAGAGTGATACAACAATAAATCTAATATTAAGCAATACGATTCGGAAGTGTTATCTAACACGGGCCTGTGGGGTAGCTTGGTATCCTTGTAGCTTCGGGAGTTATAGACTTGAGTTCAAATCTCAGCAGGCCCATCATTATTACCGAATCACTAAAGTATAATGTACATAGGCAGGAAATACAAGTAAGCAGGGATGAGATAAAGTAATATGTATCTCTCCCAGAGACTGAAGATATAACTAAGTATTGGACATATCAGAAAGAACTTTTAATAAATGTACTATCCTTTTTTCACATGTGTAAAAAGATAGGAAAAAGGTAAAATGAGATAGCTAAAAATTTAAACAATTTTTTATTTGGTACGTTGGAATAGTTGATTATATCAATCTTGTTGTTTTTCATTAAACAGGACAATTAACCTTTTTAACTTTAAATCAATTAGTCCCTTAAATTGTAAAATTATTATGAATTTAGGCGATTTTGAAAAAAAGCATTTGAATGAAATTTATATAGGTTTATATCGATGAATGAAAAGAGAAGGATTCATAAAAGAGATGTGTTTGTACTATGTATAACTCTATTTCTTTTTTGGATTTTACTAACTGTTAATTTTTCGCTTTTTTCTCTTATTTTAGGATTTTTAATTTCTTTGTTCATTGGATTGGCAGCAACAAAATTGACTATTGCAACAGTGGAAGGGAAACGGAAAACTGTTAAGGAATATTTCTTTGCGACTGAACATTTGATAACGTTGATTCTTTCAGCCTTTTATAGAATAATCTTTGCAAATATCGAGTTGATTTATCAAGTAATCACCTTGAATATCAAGCCGAAAATAGTTCGAATAAGGGTTGATCTTAAATCTGATGCAGAATTAACACTTATTTCTCATTTAATCACCATCACTCCAGGAACACTAGTAATTGATGTGGAAGATGCAGAAGATGGAGGATCATATCTATTCGTTCATTTTTCATATCATTGTGTAGCAGATGAAACTTCAGTGGAAAAGATTGAGAAAACTATTGGTAAATGGGATATTCTTATAGGAGCGCTGTTCAAATGATCATTTTTATTTATTTTCTCATAGGTGTTTCAATATTTACGTTATATCGCTTGGTTGTTGGCCCTACACTTCAGGATGCACTGGTGGCGTTGAACAGTATTTCAATTATTTTCATTGCAATTTTAGTTTTATATAGTATTAATACTGGGAATCATTTCTTCTTGGATATTGCGATTTCTTTTCTTCTTTTAGATTTCGTTGGCATGATTGCATTCACAAAATATCTGGGGAGGGAGGGGTCAAGATGATGATGGTTGTTCACATTCTTTCACTTATTTTTATTTCTTTAGGCTGCGGGGTCATGGCAATAGCTGCATTAGGATTATATCGTTTCCCTGATGTATACATGAGACTTCATGCCAGTACTAAAATTAACACTGGCGGAGCGATGAGTATTTTTGTTGGTTTGATGTTAAGAACGGGTTTAGATATTCTTATGGTAAAAATCTTGTTATTAATGATTCTTGTTTTTATATTAACTCCGGTAGTGTCACATGCTATTGCCCGGTCGGCTCATCTTCAAGGAAAAATACCATTAGTTCCTTTTTTATCCCATTGTAAAGAACGAAAAAATTTTGAGAACCCATGGAGGAAAAAATGATTTTAGAAATTCTTTTATTATTTCTTGTAGCAGCTTCAATTTTTTTTGTAGCTGCAAAAACATTGTTGAAATCATTGGTTTTTCTTTCATTGAACACGCTATTACTAGTGATAATTCTTTTTCTTCTTCAAGCACCGGATGTAGCAATTACCATGGCCGTGGTTGGAACCGGTGCCACCACTGTTCTTTATCTTTCCGCGATGAAAAAATTAGGAGGAATACATTGAGAAAGCAAATTTTCTTCAACGTATTTGTTCTCTTTATTCTGAGTTTCTTTGGATTTATTCTTATTTCATCAACACTTCGTAATTATCCTATTGCATTAACTTCAACGATAGCAACATATTATGTTGAACATTTGTCTCTTACGGGCGCGTTAAATGCGGTCGTTGCAATTTTGCTTGATTTTAGAGCGTATGATACCCTTGGTGAAATATTAGTCATTTTTGTAACGATATCAGGGATAACCATGTTAATACGGAGGAAAACATGACCTCAAGAATTGTGAAAACCGTTTCAAGAACGATCATACCGTTCATCTTCCTCTTTGGAATCTATATAATTATTCATGGTCATCTTTCTCCAGGAGGTGGTTTTCAAGGAGGGGTTATTATGGCTATGGGTGTCATTCTTGTTATTATCTCTTATGGGTATGATACCCTTCGAAATTATACAACTAGTTTTTCAGTAATCGAAACGTTGGGAGTAGCATTTTTTATTTTCATGGGTCTTATAGGAATTCTTGCTGGAAAATCATTCTTTTCTAATCTGGGCGCAATCTGGTTGTTAAATATTATTATTGGATTAAAGGTATGTTCGGGAATTGTGCTTTTCTACATGCTATTTATTAAATGGGAGCATCCGCCATGATAAATGGTATTAACATTGGTCTGGTGTTATTTCTCATAGGGTTATATGGGATTATTACTAATAAAAATTTAATAAAAATAATTATGTCACTTGGTATTTCAAGTAACGGAATCGTTCTCTTTTTCAACTCTCTTGGTTACGTCCAAGGTGGTATTCCTCCGATTCTTACTGAAAGTTCAGTTAATTTTGTTGATCCGGTTCCTCAAGCACTGATGCTTACGATGATTGTCATTAATCTTTGCGATACTGCATTAGCATTAGCTATCATTGTTTGGATTTACAAAAAATTTGGCACGGTTAACATTGAGGAGATGACATGATCACACCCATTCCCATCCTTCTATTGATTACTCCCTTATTGGCAGCGATAGTTGTATCAATAGTTAATACACTTTCAAAAACAAAGATTCTACAAAAAATAATTGCTGCAATTAGTTTAGTACTTCCCTTCTTTTATTTATCAATTATCTTTCAACGTATTTCCACTGAATCGATCTCCTACAACGTTGGTGGTTGGGAAAAACCATTTGGTATCACTCTTGTTATTGATGAATTATCATTCATCCTTCTTCTTATTTCATCAATTCTTGTATTTGTAACGTTTATTTATTCATTGCAAAACATTAAGCAAGATACTGGAAAATTCTATTTTTTCTTTCTATTGTTAACGACTGCTTTAAACGGGATATTTTTATCCGGGGATTTATTTAATATTTACATTTTCTTTGATCTTACGATCATCTCTAGTTTCATTCTTATCACCTTTGGAGATAAAAAATATGCACTTAAAGGCTCCATTAAATATCTCATATTAGGAACCCTTGCTTCACTATTTCTTTTGTTAGGCATTGGTTTTGTTTATGCTGAGACCGGCGTATTGAATCTTGAATATGTACAACACCGGATTTCTTTGATTGATGTACAAACGCAGATTGTTATCTTTGTCTTTTTTTTAGCTGCAGTTGGAATAAAGGCAGCTATTATCCCATTTCATACTTGGCTTGTGGATGCACATTCCACAGCACCTGTTCCAATTTCTGCGTTGCTTTCAGGGATTATTGTTAAATCAGGTGTTTATGTGTTCATTCGAATTAGTTCTTTTGAATTTAGTTTCCCGAAAATGAATGAAGTTATTATTATGCTTGGTGCAATAACCGCTGTCGGTGGAGTGATTGGTGCATTGATGCAGTGGGATATCAAAAGAATCACTGCAAATCATACAATATCCCAAATTGGTTTTATTATAGTGGGAATTGGTACAGGTTCAACAATTGGATTTGCTGGAGGGATATATCATATAGTGAATCATGCTTTTTTCAAGGCTTTGCTTTTCTTATGTGCTGGGGCATTGATCTATAAAACGGGCTCTAAAGATATTAGGGACTATCGAATTGGTTGGACTATGCCAATAACATTTATTGTTTATGTTATTGGAATTTTATCTATTTCAGGTATTACTCCATTTAATGGATCTGTGAGTAAAAAACTGATTGAAACTGCGATACATTCCTATCCTGGCATCTCTATCATGCTTCTTTTTGCTTCTGTGGGCACGGTTGCAAGTTTTTCTAAAATTCTTTATTATGCATTTTTTAAACATCCGAAGGATAAAAACAATGGTAAAGATGAGAAAAAGGTTCCATTCACAATGCTTGTGTCTATGATTGTTCTTGCTGTTTTTTGTTTGGCTTTAGGGATTATTCCCCAAGTATGGTTGGATGGATTCATTCTTCCTGCTTCTTATCTTTTGGGTGGTGTGAATTTGATTCAACAGGTATCATTTATTGAACCTTTGTCCATTCTGAAAGAATGGATTATTGTCGGTGGTGGACTAGTGCTTTTATTTTTAATTATAAGTTTTTCTACTATGGTTGATTCTTTGCGAACCAAGATTTCAAAAATAACTGTGAATCAATCGATACTATTTATGATTATAACGTTAATTCTTATTTCAATGATATTTGATTCTTTAAAGTACGTATAATAGTGACTTCTATCAGCCATGTTCAAGTGAAATCACATTACAGGTATTTGGTTCTTTAATTTTTTTTATAATTTGATAAATAATAAAAAAAACAATAAAGAATGGTGAGTTCTAAGTGAGATAATTGAAAACCTAGAAATAACACGTTTGTTATAGTGGTTGCTAGCACTATGACCGTAGATGAACCGGATGAATGTTTAAAAAAGGAATTAGGGTTATTTGAAGTATTTGCTATCGCGTCTGGAGCGATGATAAGTTCCGGGCTCTTTATCTTACCTGCAATTGCTTATCAAGAAACGGGTGCTTCTGTTATTATCTCTTATCTCATTGCAACACTTTTAATGTTACCCACATTACTTTCAGCATCTGAACTAACTACTGCTATGCCAAAAGCAGGAGGAGATTATTTTTTTATTGACAGAAGTATGGGTCCTGCTCTTGGAACCATTGGTGGTACGGCCTCCTGGTTTGCGTTAAGTGCAAAAACAGCGTTTGCTTTAATTGGTATTGGAGCTTTTGTTCAACTTTTTAATCCGGGTCTAACCGATTTTAATTTAAAAATTATTGCAATAGTATTTTGTATTATTTTTACGGTGATAAATTTAGTTGGTGTTAGACATGCAGGGAAAACACAAGTTTTTTTGGTAGCAGGACTGCTCAGCATCTTAATTTTTTATGTTATTGTAGGTTTTTTTTATATTGAACCATCAAGATTTCAGCCGTTTACCCCATATGGTTTTGGTTCTATTTTTGCTACAGCTGGTGTTGTTTTTGTTTCGTTTATGGGACTTATTAAAGTATGTAGTGTTGCAGAGGAAATTGAAAAACCTAAACGAAATATTCCTCTTGGTATGCTTCTCGCATGGGGTGTTGTTTCGGTATTATATATATTGGTGGTTTCGGTCACCGTTGGTCTGCTAGATCACAAAGTATTAACCACTACTTTGATGCCTATATCAAAAGGTGCAGAAGTTTTTGGTGGTGAAATTGGTCTTATAGCATTGGGTATTGCAGCAGTATTAGCCTTTATTACAACTGCAAATGCTGGTATACTTTCTTCTTCTCGTTATCCGCTGGCATTGAGTAAAGATCAATTATTGCCTGGGTTTTTTTCAAAGATATCTGACAAAGGTACTCCCGTAATTTCCATATTATTTACTTCGGGTTTTATGATTTGTATCATTCTTTTTTTAGATCTTGAAGGGTTGGTTAAAGTTGCTTCAACGCTTGTTCTTTTATTATATATTTTAGTAAATTTGTCTGTTGTTATGATGAGGGAAAGTAAGATTAAGAATTATCGTCCAAGTTTCAGTTCACCTTTTTATCCCTGGGTTCAATTTATAGGAATAATTGGGTGTGGTTGGTTAATTTATCAGATGGGGATAACTTCTATTGTAATAGTTGGTTGTTTTATTTGTGGTGGTTTTGGTTGGTATTGGTTTTTTGCGAGGGATAAAATTTGGCGTGAATATTGTTTACTTCACGTGGTTGAACGTTTAACTGGGGAAAAAAACACTAGTTATTTACTGGATGAAGAACTTAGAGAAATTCTCATTAATCGCGATAGTATCCAAGAAAAACGTTTTGAAGATTTGATTGAAAATTGTGAGATTTTAGACTTACATAAATTGTTAACTCCAGATAAACTATCGATGGTTCTATCTGAAAGATTATATAATAAATTAGATATTGATAAAGAAAAACTACGTGAGTTGTTAAGAAGTAAAGAGTGTGATTCTAATTGTGTGTTACAACCGGGCATGGGCATTATTTCTCATTTAATTAAAGGAAGAGATAAACTTGATATTGTTCTGGTTAGAACAAAAAAAGGTTTTATTAGTTCAAAGGATATCGATCCGATTTATAGTTTTTTCATAATTGTTGCATCTGAGGACCAACAAAGCTTCTATTGGCATACTCTTATGTGGGTTGCTCAAATTGCAGAAGAAAATGATTTTCAAGATAATTGGTTGGAAGCAAAAAATAAAGAAGACCTTAGAAAAGTTTTTCTCGATGCTTGGAGAAAAAGACAGAGATACTAATTTACGTGGATACTCTATTTTGATTTCTTTGCACAGTGGGGATAAAATGAAAGGTCATAAGGGTAGATATGCTCACAGTGTGAACATTTTTTTCTTTGTTGATTTTCTATATCACTATCGCATTTCCGTTTAGATAGAAATTAATGCTGCTCCGCAGTGTGGACAGATTTTTTGGCTTGTTCTAAATATTTTATGACATTTTTGACATTGTGAAATCATCTTATCCTCCGTGTTATTTTATACCATGATATATATTGTCACTTAAGCCTAATAAACTTTTCCAGTTAAAATACCAATTTTGAAAGAAAATAGAGCAGAACTTCAGTAAAATAAAATCAAAAAAAGAAATTTCAAATACCTTTCTTTAATTCATACCATTTATGATCTTAGATTTTCTTGATTCCTTCTTCCCGGAAAATCGAACTAGAAAAATACTCCTCATCTCAATCATTCTTTTTCCATTGTTGATGATTACTGTAAATTATGCATTTGAACAATCAGGATACCCAGCAACATTTACAGAAAGCCAACTTTCATTTAGTGGAGAAGAAATCAAATCTCATTACCAATTAATGACAACTGAGCAAATACAGATGTATATCTTTGCCCAACTCATTGATTATATTTATTTAATTATTTATGGTATATTAATACTCAGCACATCTCTCTTTTTAGGAAGAAAACTATCTGATTCTCCAAAAATTAAAACCTATTGTTACTTCATTTCAATAGCTGGTATTATTTCTGCATGCTGTGATGCAGTTGAAAATGCATTTATTCTTTCTATGGCATCTAACCCACTTCAATTCAACAATTTCTTAGCCATTCTTCATTCAGTTTTTGCTAGTTTTAAATTTGGATTATTAGGTATATCAATCAGTTCAATAATCATTGTTACCATAGTTTTTATCATAAAGAGAATATCTAAACCATCAAAACAGTAAATTTCATCGCAGAACACTATTTTTCAATGAAAGGTTTTTTGTTGAGACTTTTTATATGATAATACATCTTTCTAAAAATTTTTCTTTCACAATATAATAATGAATTTAACTCAGCAATCCAAATAATATTTACAGAATTTCTTTTTTTATCTAAATAGTACAAAGATAAATGATAATCAACTAGGAGCAATATTAAAATAGAATAATATTTATAATTTATATTGGGTTATTTGTACTTATGACTAAACAGTTTCGTTATATAATTACGTCAATGCTTGTCATCGGATTGCTTTCTTTAAGTATAATCTACCCGTTACAGGCCAATTCGATACCATCCGAGGGAAAAAAGACTGATTCATTGGACTTAAAAATCAATCAAATCATTGATCGTATTGACCAAGAATTAATTGTGGGTTTTCTTTCAGACCTTGTCTCTTTTGGACCTAGGATGACAGGCACCTATGCTTGTCAAAAAGCAGGGGAATATATTAAACAAAAATTTGAATCGTTTAATCTACTCACGTCTACGCAAATTTGGACAAGTTTTGGAAATAGATATAATCCTCGCTGGTTCAGTGGATTTAATGTTATTGGAACTCTTCCTGGAAAAAATCCAGATAGCACTCTTGAATTAGTGTTTAATGCACATTACGATAGCGTGAAAGTATCACCCGGAGCAGATGATGATGGTTCAGGTGTTGCAGCTGTTCTTGCTGCTGCGTCAGTATTAAGTGAGTTTGAATTTAGCCATACTATCCACTTTGTTTGTTTTTCAGGAGAAGAACAAGGCCTTCTTGGTAGCAAAGCCTACGGGGATTGGTTGTATGAAACAAACAAAGACAAAGCCATCATTGATTTCAACGCAGATGGGATAGGATATTCAAATAGTGAAACAACAAACAATTTCCGATTATGGGGAACAGAAGATGTTTCCTGGTTAATGGATGAAATAAGTCAATTAAATGATGAATATAACATTGATTTCGAGTTAGATAAAAGAACGCTTCCAGAAGAGGGTCGTGGTGGAAGTGATTATCATTCTTTCGTTCGCTATGGTTTTGATTCAATCGCTTTTTTTGAAGGGGCATGGAATCCACATTGGCATAGTAAAGATGACACCATTGAAAACATGGATTTACCGTATTTGACAAGAACTACGGAACTTATATCGATTAGTTTAGCCTGGATATCTGATAATCCATTATCTTATCCTTATGTGTATATCGAGTCACCGCATAAAGGGATGTTTTATTTTGAAGGAAGAGAACAAAAACCAGTAAAGGATGGGTCAAACCAAGAAAAACGAACTATCATATTTGATGATATTTGGATCTGGGCCCAAGTATTTATCGATGAATCATTAATTGAAAAAGTAGAATTCTATGTTCGGGGAAAATTACAAGAAACAGATACTGAGCCGCCATACAACTATCATTTAAACAAAATATCTTTTTTCAAACAACGAGTTGAAGTTGTTGCCTACGGTGTTGATGGACAAACCAGCATGGATTGGATGGATATTTTCTTTTTAAATCTAAGACGTAGAGACTAAAATAAAAAAAAGAGGGGGAATTGCTAGTTTAATCTATCTTTTAGCTAGCAAATAAATCCATTGTTGGAAGTTCAAGGGCTGCAGCGTTTTGCGCGGTTCCTATCATATAGGTAAAACTTTGTTCTGGGAATTGTTGAGGAATATGACCATAGATTCCTCTGAATCTATACATGAAACCTAATTGGTTTCCAACCACGGTTTCAACTTTCATCGGATCTGACGAAATAAGAACCGTTACACTAGGCATGCTCATCTTCTCTGAGGTATCTGCATATTTCCAGATCGATAATGGTTTTACGATTTTTACTTCAGTTTTCTTCAGAGGATTTATATCATAGTTCCATCCAACACTAATTACAATTTCCTTGTTTTTTAATCGGTCTAGATTAAGTAATTTCGATAATAGAACTGAAATGAGTGTATTATCTGATTTATTGATCAACCAGTCAAGTAATTTTTCAAGTATTTCTCTTAATCCGTCATTGTCGTTTTGTTGGGTGTTGAGATTTAGTAGCAACGATTGTATTTTATTTTGAAATGATTCAATATCGCTTTTATCATCTACTTGAAAATTCTGATGATCAACGAGTGTTGTATATTTCATTTGTTCCTTTTCCTTAGTTTCGTGTCGGTGGGCAGCAGAAAGAGTTGGTGCTAGCATCATACCTAAAAAAAGGGCTACAATTCCTAATACTATTGTTTTCGTCCATAACTTATTCATAAGTTTTGTTCACCTCCCATAACTGGGATATAATACTACATGATCATGTTTATAAAATTTTTGCCTAAAAAAGGTAAAAAACAGTTCAAAAACATTTTAAAAAATATTTTAAAGTTTTTTTATTGGAAATATAGATCTCTTATTAGTTTTTTAATAACATTTAGATATGAACTAATTTTTCACAAAGATACTAGAAAAATTATGAAAAACTGAGTAGAGGACATAAAAAAAAGAAAAAAAATCATGCCATGCTATATCAAACGTCTGAAGAGATATATTTTTTAACAGGTAATCATTCACAAAATGGGGATATTGTATTAAACGAGCAAATTGTCCATTTTGTGGGAACCGTTGGATACGGAAAAAAGATGAAGCGCCGATCACCTGTCCTAACTGCGGAAGGACTTTTTATTCACCTGACCAATTACAAAAACGAAAAAAGAAATAAAATTAAGTTCACTGTTGCTCATCACTTTATTTTAAGTATTAACACTGGAATCATTTAGATAACATTT
>JAGXLH010000003.1:19645-31439 GCA_018334795.1 Thermoplasmatota archaeon | reverse complement strand
CAATAAAAAAAAATAGAATAAAAAGCATGGGGGAAATACCGATTTGAAAAAGAAAATATCCTACAAAACCATAGGCATCTACACCAAAGATTTCAGATTATATCATGATCTAGTCCAAGCATTAAAAAAAAGGAATCTTTCCTATGTCTCATTAACCTCCCTTCAACACATCCCAAATCGAATCGGAGTGATACTTACCAGTCATGCAGCACTTCATGAAGTAAACAAACCAAAAGTAGTCGCCGCAGATGTATATGATACCATTGATCATGCAATCGATAAAGCACTCCATCTTCTCATTGGTAAAGAACTGTATCAAACCATTCATATTGGCATTGATCCAGGTGAAAAACCAGGTATCGCTATAGTAGGCGATGATATCCTCATTTTAAAAACACAAGTAAAAACACCTGAAAACGTGGTAAAAAACGTTAAAAGATTCATCAAAGAATACCCCGCTCATGAATATTTCATCCGTATCGGACATGGATCACTTCTTATCAGAAACAGAATTATCAACTCACTTATTTCGTTACAAATACCCATTGAAATCGTAGATGAAAGCAAAACAACTTCCTCACAACAAACACAACGAGCACATCGAGACAAAGAAGCTGCAGCAGCAATCGCTATGATCAGCGGAGGACGCGTACAGCGAAAACTTCCACTGAAACCAACTCGTGGGTCTATTCGAAATATTCAAGAGAAAAGCCGACAGATGACCAATGGGCAATTTTCAATCACTCAAAAACAAGCAAAAAATGTATTAGAAGGAAAAATAAGTTTAAACGAAGCCATCAAAAAGGAAAAACAAAGTAAATAAACCCAAATGTTTATGAGTTGCTGGTATATGCCTGTTGGGTAACAGTGATGAGTGTCAAAAAAGCATTACTAAGTGTTTCAGATAAAACAGGCATAGAAACGTTTGCAGAAACATTATCCTCATTAAACATAGAAATCGTTTCAACCGGAGGAACTGCTGCATTTTTAGAAGAACATCATATTTCTCACACACCAATTTCTTCAGTAACTGGTTTTCCAGAAATGTTGAATGGCCGAGTGAAAACATTACATCCGCGCATTCACGCTGGAATTCTTGCCCAACGATCAAAAACAAATCATATGCAAACGCTGCAAGAACATGAAATATCACCTGTTGACATCGTAGTTTGTAACTTGTATCCTTTCGAAAAAACTATCAAAAAACCAAATGTTTCTTTTGCTGAAGTCATAGAAAACATTGATATTGGAGGGCCCACCCTCATACGATCAGCAGCAAAAAACTACAAAGATGTTATCATTGTCACCAACCCAAAACAATACAAAACCGTGTCTGAACAATTACAACAAAACAACGATATTACTCTTGAAGACCGCGAACAACTCGCATTAGATGCGTTTTCTCATACCGCTCAATATGATGCTATTATCTCCCAATACCTTCGAACTCGTTGGACTGATATAGTTCTTCCAGAAAATAATACGATTGCCTTACGAAAAAAACAAGATATGCGCTACGGAGAAAATCCCCATTTACAAGGAGGATTCTATCAACAATTACCAGAAACAACAGAACCCTGCATTACAAATGCAAACAAACTTCAAGGAAAAGCATTATCATACAACAACATTCTAGATAGCGATGGTGCCATTGAAGCCATTAAAGAATTCAGTGAGCCAACTTGTGTAATCATTAAACATGCCACCCCTTGTGGTATCGCAAGTGCCAAAACGTTACTTCAAGCATGGAACGACGCATTTTCCACTGATACCTATTCTCCATTCGGTGGCATTGTTGCATTCAACCGAAAAGTCAACAAAGATGTTGCCAAGGAACTTGGAAAACTCTTCTTAGAAGTGGTTATAGCACCAGATTATACCAAAGAAGCAAAAGACCTTTTTTCAAAAAAGAAAAACTTACGTATCCTTTCCCTACCAGGAATCAATGGAAAAATTGATCGAAAAGGAATGATTTTTCGAAGTGTTGTCGGCGGTTTTCTCTCTCAACAACGAGATGTTAATATGACTCAGCCAGATCAATGGAAAATTGTTACGGATAAAAAACCAACAAAAAAACAATTAGCATCTATGGAATTTGCGGTTAAATGTGTAAAACATGTCAAATCCAATTCTGTAGTATTTGTAAAAGATACCCAAACGGTAGGTATTGGTGGAGGCCAAACCGCACGTATTGATGCGACATGGATTGCAACTCATAAGGGAAAAGAACATATTAAAAATTCAATTCTTGCAAGTGATGCATTTTTCCCATTCAGAGACGCCGTTGATTTAGCAGCTGAATCTGGGGTGAAAGCCATTATTCAACCAGGTGGAAGTATCAGGGATGAGCAAGTGATTGCTGCCGCAAACGAAAAAGGTATTGCTATGGTGTTTACTGGCCAACGCTATTTCAGACATTAAAGAAAAGGGTCTCATCTTTTCAAGATTCAAATGGGAAATCATAAGAAGCATAATGGCTTTTCAGGAAGTATTATGAATTTTCAATGTATAGCAACAGATGGCCCCAGTCAAACAGGTTTTCTTCAAATAAAAAATGAAAAAGTAAAAACCCCAGGGTTTTTATTCCCTGCAGAAGAATCATATCATCCTCCATCATTTGCAGAATGTTTCATTTCTTCATCAACAACAAAAAAATATTCTCCTCTAATCACCGTTGGAAAAAACATTTTTTTTAAACAAAATCAACAAGATCAAAAAACAGATATTAACAACCATCTAGTCATACCAGACGCTCTCCCAGAATCAGTGAAAGATTATCTACAACAATTTGACAGACAACAAAACAAAAACATTATCATGCTGTCTAGTGACCCTACTATTGCTAGCCAAAGAATCAAAACCAATGAATCTGCTCTTTTTATCATATCAAACGCAACACAGTTGTTTGATAATCCAAAAAAATTCATTACATACATTGCATCACTCAGAGAACAAATCAATTATGATGCACTCCTATACACTCCGTCTATTGCAACACCTGAAACCTTAGGAATACTAACATACATTGGTTGTGATCTCTTTGACGTAACCAGTGCGATTATTGCAGCTCGAAATCAACAATTCTTTCTTCCTCAAACAATAATTGAAACCAAAAAAATAGTTGAAAATCCCTGCCATTGCCCAGTGTGTTCACAAACAAAAAAACATCCATCCAATTTTTCATTTGATCAATTACTACACCATAATTATTTTATGTTACACCAGGAACTTCAGATTGTTCGGAATGCCATAAAAAACAATCAACTCCGTGATCTCATTGAACAACGAATTCGATTCTCTCCTCAACTCGTCACCTTACTTAGACACCTTGATGAATCAGAGTATGATTACGTTGAAAAAAGAACACCCGTCTCTATGCCTGAATCATATATTCTAAATGCAACTAGTAGAGAATCAGGGAATCGAGCTGAAATCAAACGATTTCAACACCGAGTGAATTCACGATACCAAAAACCAAAAGAAAAAAAGATTTTATTACTTCTGCCTTGTTCAGCTAGAAAACCATATTCATTTTCAAAAAGTCATCAACGATTTCAACGAGCAATTTCAAAAACAAAATTACCCGGAGTTATCCATGAAGTCATTGTTACTTCTCCACTTGGATTAGTTCCACGAGAATTAGAACTCACCTATCCAGCATCATCATATGATATATCTGTCACTGGCAAATGGTATGAAGATGAAAAACTAATGATACAACAGCAATTAACCACGTTTTTATCAAACAATACGTATGATGCTATCGTCTCTCATCTTCCAAAAACACTTGTTCAACAAATTAAAACCAGTGAAAAACCATGGCATTTTAGCCTAACGGATAATAAAGCAACATCAAAAAAATCATTACAATCTTTAACAGCAATCCTCAATCAAATCCTTGACAGAAAACAAGATCAGGATTACACTTCACCATCAAAATCACATCAGAAAAAACAACAAGTTCATGAAATTGCTGCATACCAATTTGGAAGAACGTTAGCTACGACACTTCTCAAGAATTCAATAGTAAAAGGAAAATATCCATATCTAAAAATTTTTAATGAAAACAATCAACAACTAGGCATGATCCCAGATCAACGAGGTCTCATTTCACTTACTGCCGAGGGAGGAAATAAAATCAGCCATCTTTCCAAATACACCGTTACTATTGATACCGGTTTCACCGTAAAAGGATCCATTCTTTCCCCCGGAGTTATCACTGCGGATCCCTCGATCCGTCGAGGAGATGACGTATTAGTCAATCAAGGAGAAAACTTTCTCGGTGTCGGAGTGGCAACCATGAATGGAAGTGAAATGAAAAAACGATCATATGGTGAAGCTGTTAACATGCGACACAAAATAAAACAATAAAAAAGGAAGGTTAACACAAGGGTTTCATTGGTTTATTACTGCCACAATACGGGCAGGAAAAAATAGAGATTTTATTTGAAAGAGATGATCCTTCCGCCCAAATGTTAAGCCGTTCACCGCATTGAGTACATAAAAAAGACACTTTTGGAGATTTCTCAGAAGGAATTCTATCGATAACTAATGGTGGTTGATCTGAAATCCGGCCAACAGAGCCACAATATGGACAGGTCAAGGTAAGTGAATGAATATCATTTTTTCGAGATTCTTTTACGGCAAACATTCCACCACAATACCGACACATAAAATGATATAATCTACCTTGTAACGTTTTCTCAAATAATGCAACTGAATCATATTTTTTATGTGATGAACGATACATAAAAATAAATAGAATAAGACTTAAGAAAACTATGCCAATTGAAGCGTAAAACCAAAATCGCAGATGATGCTGCAAATAAATGATATCATATAAACTAATTACAAATAAAAAAAGACTTGCGATTGCTGTAAAAGCAAATCCAATTTTCCATTTTAAATCCATCTTGTTGATCGCCTCAAACCGAAGATTGAAAACAATAAAGCGATCATTAGAAAACAAATCGTCAGAAAGATAAGATGAATATGATCTTGTATATAATACACCACAAATTCCCCATAATCAGCATCCAATGGATCAGTATTCATGATGAATTCATCTAAATTCGTATACCCATCAGAGTCATAATCAGTAGATGCATCAGTAGGATCACTAGGATTAAATCCATAATAATGCTCCCAATCATCATCCATTCCATCAGCATCTTTATCAAACAATGAATTAGTAATCCAAAACGATCGAGAAAGACTGATCATTTTTTGATTTCCAATGTCTGCAGAGATATAAAAAAAATATTTGCCAAGGTGCGAAAAAGACGAGGTGTGAACAAAACGATTGGTTTCAATTTCAATTAAATCAATGGAAGACAAATTTTCATCTTGATACCAAAGATGAAGAGTAACGTTTTGTGGATCTATAAATGGTGAAAACACACAATTAAAAGAAACGTTTTCATGGTAAAGATTAACGTTTGAAGACACTGCGACATAATCAAAAACTGAAGGGAGTTCTTCAGTATCTTTTGCATCAACAAAATCTTGATAAGAAAAAGCAGATAAATCTGCTGGGTGACTTAAAACAGTAAATGAATACGTCAGAAAATTAACATAAAAGCTCATTATACATAAAAAACACACTATGCTACCTATACGTAACCACTGAATAGATCTACTCAGTGCACTCAAAGTCACTGTTTTCCTACTGGTTCTAGCCAATCCCAGACCCAAAGTATCTTGATATCGTTTGTCATATTTCAAATTTGTGATTTAAAATAAATTTAGATCTATGAAGAAACGGTAAAAGATTTCAAAGTAACCAAAGAAGCATCAAAAAAATTTAAAAGGAATTATTCAATCAATCCCCTCCATATGATACAAAAACCAACTATTAACAAAGATACCTATGTGCATCCTTCATCTTCTATTATCGGAAATGTCACTATTGGTAAAAACTGTAGTGTTTTTCCACAAGCCGTCATCCGAGGCGACGAAAATAAAATCCATATCGGAAATGGATCAAATATTCAAGATTGCTGTGTCATCCATGTGGATGCGGAACACAGCGTAACAATTGCAGACAATGTAAGCCTTGGTCATGCAGCCATGGTTCATGGAGCAAGCATTGAAAAAGATTGTATTATCGGCATTCATGCAACTATCTTAAGTGGCGCAGTTGTTAAAAAAGGATCAATCATTGGCGCCAATGCATTGGTCACTCAGAACAGCATTATACCTGAAAACAGTTTAGTTATTGGCGTCCCAGGTAAAGTGATAAAACAAGATGAAAGTTATCAAAAACAAGGACGGAAAAATGCTGAAATCTATCAGCATTTAGCAAAAGAGTACATTGATGGAAAATATCCAGAATACAATGAATAAAAAAAAGAAAAATAGGCTAAGATAAAGATAGTAATCAACTGATTAAATCCTTTATTTTTGTTTTTTAAGAGTTTTACGCACGTAGGGTAATAATCCACCTGCTTGTTGAATAGCAATAATCTCCGGTGGTAATTGTGGAAAATGAAATGTTTCATCTCCAACAATAATTACACCTTTATCTGCATCAATTATTACTTTATCTCCTTTAGAATGCGCATTAACTGCTTCTGCGGATTCAATTAAAAGCAAGCCTTGATTAATCGCGGCTCGATAAAAAATACGAGCGAAACTCTTAGCAATCACCGCTTTAATCCCAACAGCTTTTAAACCAACAACGGGTTGTTCACGACTACTCCCACATCCAAAGTTTTTGCCTGCAAAAATAATATCTCCTTCTTTTACATTTTCAGCAAAGGATGCATCTAAATCCTCTAAAAGATGTGGCTTGATTTCTTCAGGAGTGCTACAAGTATACGTGTATTTGCCAGGAAATAACATATCTGTGTTTATATCATCACCATACTTCCAAACTGTCATTAACTCATCACCTCCCGAGGATCAGTGATATGGCCAGTAAGTGCACTTGCTGCAACAGTAGCAGGACTTGCTAAATAAATCTCAGCGTCTTTTGAACCCATTCTCCCCTTAAAATTACGATTCGCAGTACTCAAACATCGTTCACCTGGTGAAAGAACTCCTTGATGAGCACCAAGACATGGACCGCAACCGGGTGGAAGAATCATTGCACCTGCATCTACAAGTGTTTGAATAATGCCCTGATTAAGCGCGTCTTTTAGAATTGTTCGTGACGCAGGAAGAATTAACAAACGAACGTTTGCATCCACTGTTTTTCCGTTAACAATATCTGCAGCAACCTCTAAATCAGATAAACGACCATTCGTACACGTTCCAATCAAACACTGCTGGATATCAATATCCTGAACAGATTCAGCAGTAGTGGTATTATCAACGGTATGAGGCTTAGCAATCATAGGAACCACTTTTGAAAGATCATAATTGAGTTTTTGATCATATTTTGCACCGTTATCTGCATAGACCGGCGAATAAGCATTTTCCTTAACACCGATTGAAGAAAAATATCGTTTAGTTATATCATCAACAAAGAACACAGAATTTTTAGATCCCATCTCCACACCCATATTTGCAATGGTAAATCGATCATCAACAGATAACGTATCAACAGATCCATGATATTCAACTGAGCAATACGTAGCTCCAGAAGCAGAAATATCGCCAATAATATGTAAAATTAGATCTTTAGCAGATACCCCTGTAGGTAACGTGTTTTCTAATATTATTTTAATGCTTTGTGGAACCTTTAACCAAGTTTGACCCGTGAGCATTAATGCTGCAGCCTCAGTTCGATCGATTCCTGAAGAAAACGCACCCACTGCACCATACGAACAGGTATGAGAATCACTTCCCAACAATATTTTTCCCGGAAGTGCTAAGCCTTTTTCCATTACGACTTGATGACAAATTCCTTCTCCTGCATCATAAAAATGTTTGATGTCATGCTTGTTTACAAATTCGCGGATATTTTTATGATTCAACGCAGTTTTCTCTGAAGCTGCCGGAACCACATGATCAATAACGATAACAGGTAAATCCGAACTTGCTATACCATATTGTTTTAGTTCATCTGGAATCTTTTGAATAATCGCTGCAGTATTATCATGTGTTAATAAATGATCTGGATGAACCGTGACGATTTGACCAGGAACTGTTTCTTTTTCATCTGCATATGATGCTAATACTTTTTCAGCAAAAGTCATACCCATAAACTCTTTTCACCTCACAATACAAAATGCCTCTTTCCGTTAACTATCCATAATAGTTTTCCTAATGAATGTTGAACTGCTTCATTAAGTTTATCAAAACAGTGAAATTGTCAAGAAATACATATAAAAGAGTATTTACATAATACTTCGTGAAGGTGGATGGTAAGTAAAATGGATTGGAGTTCATTTCATTCTAACAAATCAGCCGTTGCTGGTGTCATAGAAGCGTTACTTCTTGTTGCATTAGTTGCAACTGTCATCTCAACGATTCAACTCGTCTACATACCAGAGATCATGGAGCAAAAAGAAGCGGAACACATGGATGAAGTTGAAAATCAATTTTCTCATTTAAAATCAGTCATCGATCTTCAATCTCAAGCTGAAGAAACCGGACCTATTTCAACAGCAATAACGCTTGGTAGCCGAGAACTTCCTTATTTTGTAACGGCCAGAGCATTTGGTAGACTTCATCACATTCCCAATTTACTAAGCAATAATAATATCTCCATTTCAAATGAATCAGGCAGAATTGAACTATTTAATCTTAGTAGTATTGAATATCAGTCAGTTAATGCTTATTATCTCAATCAACATTTTATCCTTGAAGCAGGAGGAGTAATCTTAAAGCAAGATGACGGCGGAGAAGCAATGAAGATTCATCCACCTGTGTATTTTGAGAAAACAGAAGATAACGGGAATACCATTAATTTGAATTGGACGATTTATAATTTTACGGTACTAGGAAATAAAAGTGTCGCCGAAGGATATAAAAGTAGCTACATTCGAACACAGGTTAATCCACAAAAAAATGATATGCGAGTATATGAAGATGTTACTCATGTCAATATTAGCACAGCTTATTTTGAAGCTTGGAATCGATCGCTTAACTGGTTAAAAGATCAATATAAGTTCAATAATAATATTACCATTACCATCCAAAAAGTTGATGATAGAAACTTGATTTCCATCAGTCCAATTGATGTAAATTTTACAGTTAACATAAAAGTCGTTGATATCAGCATACAAATTGGAATAGGAACTATTATGCAATATCCCAATAAAGGTAACTAAAAAAAGTAATCAATACAATTATTACATATTGACTACATTCATAGTTTTCATTCATCTGAAAAAAAATACGATAAGCATTGTAAAAAGAAATTGATGTTACCATGAACGAAACAGAAAATTATCAAGAACCTTCAACAAATAAACCTATTTTAAGAACCCATATTCCCGGGTTTGATGAATTATTTGAAAACAAAGGTATCCCTCGTGGTAATGCAGTGATGATTGCTGGTGGTCCCGGTACAGGGAAAAGCACGCTTTGTCGTCAGATTTGTGTTAATCAAATCAAGCAAGGTAAAAGATGTATGTATGTTAGTTTCGAAGAGGGAAAAGACCGAATCGTTCAAAGTCTTGAAGAGTTTGGATGGAATGTCAATGATGCTATTGAACGAGGAGATTTTCTTATTCAAAATATTAATCCATTGGATATTTTACGGATGAAATTTGGATCTCTTGGAGGATCGGGATCAGCAACGGAGCTTTCTTATAAAATTACACCATTGGTCATACCTAAAGGGTTTAATCCTGAAGTAATCGTGGTTGATTCACTTACTGCAATCATTGCCGCATCTGTTACTAAAGAGAAAAATTATCGAGTTTATTTACAGCAACTTTTTTCATTTTTTGAAGATACGGGTTCTACCTCATTTTTGATTAGTGAAACGGATCCTTTGCCGACTCGTTTCAGTGATTCAGGAATTGAAGAATTCCTTGCAGATGGAATCATCGTATTATATAATGTCAAAGTGGAAGATCAACGAAAAAATGCAATAGAAATATTAAAGATGAGATATGGAAAACATATGAAAAAAATTGTTTCTATGGAAATAACAAATACCGGTATTCAAGTGCATCCCGATCAAAGCGTTCCTATCTCATTTTAAAAAAAAATGATTGTTTTTTTATTTTCCTAGAAACCTGAAAGGCTCAGCGTTTTTATTCAGTTTTTTAGCACCATACCGTTGAATATACTGTTCTATTTGCTTTATTTGCAATTTATTTAGTCCCGTTCGTTTTAACATCAGTTTATCATTTGCATCATAGATGCAAACGGTTCCATCGTCAGGACAAGAAACAGATTTGAACAGTTGACCGTTTTGCAGCCAAATCCATATGTTTGTTTTTTTGTTTTCCATGTATGGCCCCCAATGAGTTTTGTACTACTCTTATTTTTATTGTACAAAGTATATAAATATTTCTTTTTACTTTCCTAAAAGCTTATAAGGGTGAACTACGCCCCATCTCAAATTACTCAAAAAACTGAACCATAACATCTAAAAACTCTAACTTGATATTAAATAAAGTTAATAATATGTTATAGGATGGGATGAAACATGATGGATGAAATCTTTTCAAAAGAATCAGATTGTGTTCAACGAGTCACCACAGGGATATCAAACCTTGATGCCCTTATTCAAGGGGGATTTCCAAAACAATCAATAACACTTGTCTCAGGATCACCTGGATCAGGAAAAAGTATTTTTTGTTTCCATTTCCTTTATGAAGGAGTGAAAAACAATGAAAAAGTCCTCTATTTAACACTGGATAAACAAGAAGAAGGTCTTATTTTCCAAGCGAAAAACTTAGGATTCAACTTCCAAGAAGGAATCGAACAAGGAACCACAAAATTTCGCTACTTAGACATTAACCAAAAACTCATCTATGAAAGTATGAGCGAAGAAATTCTAAACGGCAATTACAATCGCATTGTACTAGATTCAATCACCCCTCTTTCTGAAATGCCCATGTACATAAGAAACCCAGAGTACACACCACCAAATTACAGTATAGTCAACGCAAAAAAAGCATCATCTAATCACACGCCACAACGACGAAACCTGCGTTACATCATGAACGCATTAGAAACCTCTGGTGCAACCTCAGTAGTCACTTCTGAATTAACACTTGGTTCTTCATCACTTTCTAGAGATGGCATCTCTGAATTCCTCGCTGATGGAGTCATTACCCTCAGCTATGATACCACCATGGACCGCAGAAAACTTTCAATTGTCAAAATGAGAAACACCCAGCACAGTTTAAAACCACAAAACATAGCCATAACAGATAATGGAATAAATCTTCAATAAAAAAAATTCTTTATGTCATTACTCCCATATAAACCACCAAAAAATCTTCGATTGCTCTTCATTGTTCATTATGCCCCATTACTCCTCATCATCATGATCGGTCCAATGACCGCTCTTTTTAACATTTGGCAACTACCTTTACCACAATGGCCAACAATAATCACTGGGGGCATCATCTTTTTAGCTGGAACATTGCTTTATTTTAAATGGGAAATCTTCTGGCATAAAACCTTTCACGGTCAACTTGTCACCACCGGCATCTGCTCAACTATCAGACACCCACATTACACCTCACTTCTCATAATTGGATATGGACTAGCCTTGTTCTTTTATTCAATCGCTGCAGTTCTTTTGGCCACCATTGCTATCCCAATAATGATCATAAGCATCATCGATGAAGAACATTTATTAATCAAACAATTTGGATCAGATTATAAAGAATACATGAAACAAACACCCTGGAGACTAATTCCTAAAATCTTCTGAAAAAAA
>JAGXLH010000003.1:0-19281 GCA_018334795.1 Thermoplasmatota archaeon | reverse complement strand
AAAACAGAAAAACCAATCTTTAAGATGAAAACCAACATTTGCAGGGACAACATTTAAATACCATTTTTATCATCCGTAGGTTCCTCGTTTATACCAGACATCTCGGGCAATTCCCTTGCGAACCCCGAAACCGAACAATCACCACATATTATTTTCGATTGTTTGAAACCATGTCACGGTGTAAACAAAGTGACTTCGAAAAGTTAAAAGTTACATTCATCTGAATATAATACTTAGAGAACATGAGCTGAGATGATATACAATGCCAGGAAATCATCATCCAAGAAGAGGATCAATGGCGTATTCGCCAAGGAAGAGAGCGCGGTCTCAAACACCTCACATCCGTCATTGGCCAAAAGGTGGAGACAAACCAAAAATACAAGGATTTATGGGATACAAGGCAGGAATGACACATGCACTTGTCATCGATTACAGGCCAACATCTACAACGTCTGGTCGAGAAGTAGTCATGCCTGTTTCCGTTGTTGAAACACCACCAATGAAAGTAGCCGCTGTTCGTTTCTATATTGAAGCAAATAAAGGATTTCAAACAACAGGTGAAATTTGGAGTGAAAAACTAGATGGGGAATTAGCAAAACGATTATCGCTCCCAAAAAAATCAAAAAAACAAAACTGGGACAAAGCAAAAAAAAGTGATGACATCCGTGTTCTTGTATACTCACAACCAAAACTTGTGAAAGGAATACCAAAAAAAGTACCTGAAATCCGTGAAATGCGAGTTAGCGGAGGAAGCATCGAGGAAAAGGTTGAATATGTTAAAGAAATCCTTGGTAAAGAACTCACGGTGAATGATGTTGTCCGAGAAGGGGACATGTTAGATTTCGTTGCGATTACCAAAGGTAAAGGATTTCAAGGACATGTGCAACGATGGGGTGTAAAATTACTTACACACAAAAACTCGAAACATCGGCGTATGATCGGAACTGCAGGATCATGGCATCCAAATTGGGTCCAAGCAACCGTTCCTCAAGCTGGTCAAATGGGATACCATCAACGAACTGAATACAATAAACGTATCCTTAAAATTGGTGAAAACGGTGAAGATATTACTCCAGCTGGCGGATTCCCTCATTATGGACAAATAAATAATTCTTATATTCTTATTCACGGCTCCATACCTGGACCAGTCAAAAGAGTGGTTAGCATGCGTGATGCTATTAGATATCGCCGCGGTGTAAAAATCAAGAAACCTGAAATCAGCTATATTTCAACTACGAGTAAACAAGGAGTCTAAACACAATGGTAAAAGTAAATGTATATGGAATAGATGGGTCGAAAAAAGAAACAATTTCACTTCCATCATCATTTGAAACTCCAATCAGACCAGATATCATACAGAAATCATTTAATGCCATTTCATCAAACAAACGACAACTGTACGGGCCACATTACCGAGCCGGAGCACAACATGCTACTGCATCTGTGGGAAAAGGACAGGGTCGATCAAGGGTACCCCGATTAACCCAAGGTCGACAAGCAGCTCTTGCCCCTTGTGTTGTCGGTGGCCGCCGTGCCCATCCGCCTAACTTAGGGCGAAACTGGTATGAAAAAATGAACAAAAAGGAAAGGAAGATGGCCAGACTTTCAGCATTATCTGCAACCACAAAAAAGGATCTTGTAACCAAACGAGGTCATCAATTCGATGAAAAAATCACGCTTCCACTGATCGTCGATGATGCATTCGATAATTTAACCAAAACAAAAGAGGTTATCAAAGCGCTCAAAAATTTAGGTGTTTATGATGATGTCCTCAGAGCAAAGAATGGAAAACACATTCGAGCTGGTAAAGGAAAAAGCCGTGGAAGAAAATATCGAACTCCAAAATCAATTCTTATTATCTCGTCCAATCCTTCACTAATCAAAGGATCAAAAAACTTAACTGGAATCGATGTTGCTCATCCTCGTGAAACAAACATTGAACATCTTGCCCCTGGAGGAACAAGCGGTCGATTAACTATTATCACAAAATCAGCATTAACAATCTTAGGGGGAGATGCCTAATGGACCCTTACAAAATTGTGTTACATCCTTATGTCACGGAAAAAACGATGAACCTTATGGAAGAAAACAATGCATTAGAATTCATTGTTCGAAAAACTGCAAATAAACATACCATTAAAAGAGCAGTGGAAATGCTCTTTGACGTAGAAGTAGAACGAGTCAATACCAAAATTGCCAAAACTGGAAAACATGCTATTGTCAGATTCAAACCAGAATATGATGCAGAAGACATTGGTATGAGGATAGGTGTATTCTAGAGGTGAAATGATATGGGAAAGAGATTAATCCAACAGAGAAGAGGCAGATTCAATGGCCGTTACACCGTTCCATCACATCGATATCATGGTAGTGTTCATTATCATCATGATTCACAACAACATCAAGGAATAGTCGAAGATTTAATTCATGATCCTGGCCGAACCGCACCTCTTGCGATTGTTCGGATGGAAAATAATCAGACCATTAAAGTTATTGCTGCGGAAGGAACAAAGGTTGGAGATATCATCAAATTCTCCAATGACGTCGAAGACGTAGAACCTGGAAATGTGATAACAATTGGTCAAATTGAAGAAGGATATCCAATTTATAATATTGAACTTAAACCGGGAGATGGTGGAAAACTGGTTCGAGCAGGTGGTAGCAGTGCTACTGTTGTGTCGCATACTGCAGATAAAACTGTTATTCGCTTACCTTCAGGTCATTTTAAAACAATTTCATCAAGCTGCCGAGCTACCATTGGTGCTGTAGCTGGTGGTGGACGTAAAGATAAACCATTCTTAAAAGCCGGGAAAAAACATATTGCATTACGAGTTAAAGGTCGACAACACCCTGTCGTTCGTGGTGTTGCTATGAATCCTGTTGCTCATCCACATGGCGGTGGAGGACATCAACATGTTGGAAAACCATATACTGTAAAACGTGGAGCTTCACCAGGTAGAAAAGTCGGAAGTGTAGCTGCGAAACGTACTGGGAGGAAGTAAAGCATGGTAACAAGAGCGCAGCGGAAACGAAGGCGTAAGAAAATTGAAGTGAAGAAGAAAGAGTATCGATTTCATGGAAAAACCATTGAAGAAGTAAAGAAATTATCCATGAACGAACTGTTACCCTTGCTTCCTTCACGAATGAGACGAAGTTTAAAAAGAGGATTTACCAAAGGTCAACAAAAGTTATTTAAAGATGTTCAAAAAGCTGAAGAAGGGGCAATCATCCGAACACATCTTCGAGATATGGTGATTCTCCCAAGTTTTGTTGGTCACAAAATCGCGATTCACAATGGTAATGAATTTCAAGAAATAAAAATTGAACCTAATATGATCGGTCATTACCTTGGTGAATTTGCATTAACAAGAAAGAAAGTTAAACATACTGGTCCTGGAGTTGGGGCTACCCGATCATCTAAATTTATGCCATTAAAGTGATGATGTATGCAACGATATTCAACTGAAGCAGATCCGGATAAAACCGCAAAAGCGTATGGGTATGAACTGCATTGTTCACCAAAAGATGCAAAAAACATTGCTTATGCGTTACGAGGAATGAAGGTAGAATCTGCAAAAAAATACCTTGAAGAAGTTATGGCGCTGAAACGAGCGGTACCTGCAGTGTATCATAAACAAAAAATTAGTCATCAAAAAGCAACTGGTCCAGCTAAATTCCCGCAAAAAACTGCAAGGTATCTGATTAAAATCATAAAAAATGCAGAAAATAACGCTGAATATAAAGGATTTGATGTGGAGAACATGCGTATCAAACATATGTCAGCATATCGCGGTAGAACCATCAAAGGATTTACTCCAAGAGCACAGGGACGTGCAACAGATAAAAATAAAATGACCACTAACATTGAACTAATCATTGAAGAGGTGGAGTAATTTGGCAGGCGAGCGTAAATTTATCAGAGAAAGCACAAATCGCATTCTTATCAAAGAATTTCTCATCAAAAAAGTCGAAGGAGCTGGATTCGGTGGGATGACCATTAAACGAACACCCATGGGAACTCGGATCAACATGGTAGTTGAACGACCCGGCATGGTCATCGGCAAAGGAGGATCTAAGATAAAACAGATCACGGCTGATATCCGGGAGAAATTCGATGTTGACAATCCGCAAATTGAAATTCAAGAAGCTGGCAGTACCGCTTCATTAAATGCACAAATCATGGCTGAAAAACTGGCTGAAGCATTAGAACGAGGATGGCATTTCCGAAGAGCTGGACATTCAACAGTCCGACGAATCATGGGTGCTGGTGGAAAAGGATGCCAAGTAGTAATCGCCGGAAAACTTACGGGCTCAAGACATCGAACTGAAAAGTTCACGCAAGGACATATTAAATATTGTGGTGAAACCGCTAAACAGGTCATGGACCGAGGATTTGCAGTTGCAAAGTTAAAAGCTGGAGTGCTCGGCGTCAAAGTCAGCATTATGAAACCAGATTCAAAATTACCTGATGAGATTGAAATTCGCTTACCAAAAACAGAAAAGAAGGACAAGAAATCCTCAAAAAAGGAAAAGAAAGAGAAAACAGAGGAAGCAAGGAAAGAAAAAACCAAAACAAAACAACCTGCTCCTTCAGAAAAGAAAGAAGAAACAAAAGAAAAACCAACTGAAACTGATATTGATAAACTTACAGATATTCCTGGTATTGGCCCATCCATTGTTAAAAAATTCAAAAAAGCAGGAGTTTCCTCCTTAGAAGAAGTCTTTGAAATGGATGCAGATGATCTAGCATCTATTGACGGAATAGGTGGGAAAACTGCTGAAACCATTATCAAGGAATTGAAAAAAATATTGGAATAAAGAAGGGTGAACGATTATGGTCTTAAAATCAAAAGAAATCCGTGAATTCACGTCCGATGAACGATTTGAGAAGTTGGAAGAATTAAAACGTGAATTAATGCATGAGAGAGGCGTAGCTGCAATGGGAGGTTCACCTCCATCACCGGGAAAAATCCGACAGCTACGAACATCCATCGCCCGTTTATTAACTATAATGCGGGAGGAAGGAGAGCAATAAATGAGTGAAATATGTCCAAAATGTGGTCTACCTAAAGAATTATGTGTCTGCGAAGACATCGCAAGAGAGCAGCAAAAAATCGAAATCACCGTGGACAAAAGAAGATACGGAAAAATGATGACCATTGTTGATGGCATCAATCCAAATGAACTCGATCTTGATTCGCTGATTACCAAATTGAAGAAAAAATGTGCAAGTGGCGGAACCATCAAAGATGGAAAAATCGAGTTACAAGGCGATCATCGTTCAAAAGTAAAAGAGACACTTGAAGATATGGGATTTATCGTTGAAGTCACTTAAATCCTTAATACCATCACATTCGCAATTATTGAGGAAGATACCGTATGATTCCTCCAGTCAAAAATGAATTCATTGGATGCTCAGTCCTCATAAAAGAGTGTACTGATCCAACATGGATTGGAAAAAAAGGAATAATTGTTGATGAAACACAACATCTCTTCCTCATTGAAATCAATAGTACGATTAAATCAATAGAAAAGAAAATAGCAATATTTCAGGTAAAATTACCTGAAAAAACCATTAGAATAAATGGATCAAAGATTGTCTATCGACCTGAAGACAGAATAAAAAAAGCAAGGTGAAAAAAGCATATGGCTGAAAAAACAACTGAGGTACGAAACATTGGGATTAACGTAAACCCACCCGAAAATACCTGTACTGATCAATATTGTCCATTTCATGGAAAACTATCAGTTAGAGGACAACTTATCACGGGGGTTGTATCGTCAACCAAAATGAAAAATACCATTAGCGTAAAACGAGAGTATATGCATCTTGTTCCAAAATATGAACGTTATGAAAAGCGGACATCCCTCTACGCGGCTCATTGCCCGCCATGTCTTGATATAAATGAGGGAGACAAAGTACGAATCGCAGAATGCCGTCCGCTAAGTAAAACGGTATCATTTGTTGCAATTGAAAAGCTATGATGGAGAAGATGAGATGAAAGGAATCGCTGGCAGAACAATGAGAGGTTTACCAACTGGGGCACGGTTGGATTGCATTGACAACACAGGAGCAAAAATCGTTGAGATCGTTGCCACACCAAAATTAAAGGGAACGCATCGTCGTTATCCTCAAGCTGGTGTAGGTGATTTAGTGATTATCAGTGTTAAAAAAGGCGCAGCTGATATGCGCAGGCAGTTACTCAAAGCAGTGATTGTTCGACAGAAACGACCATTCCGTCGATCAGATGGTACCATGGTACAGTTCGAAGATAATGCAGCTGTTATCGTTACCGAAACAGGTGAAACAAAAGGATCAATGATCAAAGGCCCTGTTGCATTAGAAGCAGCGGAACGATGGCCACGGATTGCTGCAAATGCATCCATAATAGTGTAAATAGAGTGAATGACCTATGAAATCAAGTAAAGCACGAAAACAAAGAAAGGCGTTTTTCAACGCACCCCTGCATCAAAGAAGAAAGCAGGTTGCTGCTCATTTAGATGAAAATCTGCTGTTGAAATATGACAAAAGACGGATTCCTGTGGTGAAAGGAGATACGGTTAAAATCATGCGTGGTGCGTTTAAAGGTCAGGAGAATAAAATCTCTAAAATTCTTCTAAAGAAACATTTAGTTGAAATTGAAGGAATTACCGTTACTAAAGCTGATGGAAAGCAGATAGCTAGATCAGTGCATCCAAGTAATCTTCTCGTTACCAAATTAAATCTTACTGATAAATGGAGACGGCAACGTCTTGAAGAAGGATTATCCTCTGAAACAAGAAAGGAAATCGAAGAGGAAGCAACGGATCAGATGAAACAATTAGAAGAAGAAAGAAAAGCTGAAGAGCAACGACAAAAAGAAGAGGAAGAAGCTGCTCAAAGGGAAGAAGAGGAACCTGAAACTGTCGAGGAAAAGAAATCTGAAGAATCAGCAGAATCTGAAAAACCAGCAAAGCAAGAAAAAGAAGTTGTTGAAGAGAAAAAACAAAAAGAAACTCCTTCTCAGAAGAAATCAAAATCGGAAAAAGAATCCGAAGAATCTAAGAACGTAGCAAAATCAACGCCATCAAAAACCAAAGAGACAGATAAAAAATCCAAAGTTATTGAGGAAGAAAAATCTGAGGAGAAAAAGGAGGAGAAACAATGAGCAATCATCATATGAAACGATTAAATACGCCTCGTACCCTCCGAGTGCATCGAAAAGAGAAAAAATGGACCATTCGTCAGTTACCTGGTCCGCACCCTATTGATAAATCAATATCCCTTGGAGTTTTAATTCGTGATTATCTTCATCTTTGTGATACACGAAGAGAAGCACGCAGAATCCTTAGTCAAGGACTTATTCTTATAGATGGAGTCATCTGTAAGGAATTACGATATCCTATTGGTTTTATGGATGTTATTTCCCTTCCATCATCAAAAAAATATTATCGATGTGTCTATAATCAACGAGGTAACCTCTCACTTGTTCCCATTTCAACATCTGATGCTGAGTGGAAATTACGTCGTATTGAAAAACAATCCATCTTAAAAGAAGATCAAATACAGTTAAACTTTCATGATGGAACAAACATGATTATCAAAGATAAAAAATATCATATTGGTGACGTGTTAAAAATTAAATTGAAAGATAGCAAAATAACAGATGTATTCCCTCGTGAAAAAGGGACGATTTCATTTATTATCGGTGGTAGTCACATAGGTGAAATGGCCGTATTAGATGAAATCTCAGTCATTAAATCATCAAATCCAAACGTTGCTAAGATGACGGGCGATCAACAGTTCACAACACTTGAACAATATGTATTTCCAATTGGAAAAACAAAACCTGTTATTACAATTCCTGAGGTGAAAATTCAATGAGTGCAGAAGTAAAAGTAAATCCGATGACCCAACCTCAAATCGAAAAAGTAACCGTGAATATCGGTGTTGGTGAAGCTGGAGAACGATTAAAAAAAGCTGAATCTGTTCTTGAAAACATTACCCATCATAAACCCGTGCAAACCATTTCAACTATTACTAATCGGGAGCTCGGTCTTCGGAAGCGAATGCCGATCGGCTGTAAAGTAACACTTCGAGGTAATGAGGCGTATGATTTTTTGAAAAAAGCATGGGAAACCCGGGATAACCGAATTGCTGATTATGCATTCGATGAACAAGGGAATCTCTCATTCGGTATTCCCGATCATACTTTGTTTAAAGATCAAAAATATAATCCAGATATCGGTATTTTTGGAATGGATGTCTGCATCACCATTGAAAAACCTGGGTATCGGATTAAACGAAGACGAATACAACAACGAAAAATTCCCCATAATCATAAGGTAAGCAAAGAGGAAGCGATTACCTATATTTCTAAAGCGTTTAACGTTGAGGTGATTGAATAATGAAAATAAAAGAGAAAAAACGAGAATATGGACGGGTTCATGGTTGTGAACGATGCGGTCGAAAAAGAGGGCTTATTCGTGCATATGGCTTACATATCTGCAGACAGTGCTTCCGGGAAAAAGCTGAAGAAATGGGGTTTAAAAAATACTCGTAAAGGAGGCTTGCAATCAAATGTTAAATGATCCATTAGCAAATGCACTTTCATTAATGAAAAATGCTGAATTTCGTGGGAAGGGTACCTGTCGTATCCAACCATCTTCAAAACTGATTGGTGGAATTTTAAATTTACTTAGAGAAAAAGGATACATCTCTGAATTTGAATTCATTGATGATGGAAAAGCAGGTGCATTTGATGTTACATTAAGAGGAAATATTAATAATTGTGGCGTAATCAAACCACGGTATCCTGTGAAACGTGATGATCTAGAGAGATGGGAAGCACGATATCTTCCTGCGCAAGACTTTGGATTATTGATTCTCACTACCACAAATGGGGTTGTTTCCCATCAAGAAGCAAAGAAACAGGGCATCGGTGGAAAAGTTCTTGCTTACATATATTAAAGTTAAATCATGTGAAAAGGTGAAAAAACGATGGCAGAAGAATCTAAACTGAAACAAGAGATACCTGTTCCAGATGCAGTTACTGCATCATTTAAGGATAATATACTTCATATCAAAGGAGAGAAAGGTGAATTAAGCCGAGTGTTCTCCCATCCTGATTTTACTATTTCAGTTGCCAAGGATACAATTAGTGTTCATTCCAAGAAATTCAGACGAAAGCAAAAATCATTGATGGGAACCTATATTGCCCATATTAACAATATGATACATGGAGTGAATGATGGTTTTGAATATAAAATGAAAACAGTATATTCTCACTTTCCAATTAAAACGAATGTGGAAGACAATATGTTTGTTATTCAGAATTTCCTTGGAGAACGGAACCCACGGAAAGCATTAATCCTCGATGGTGTAACCGTCAAATCTAAAGGAGATGATGTCAGGGTTGAAGGAATTGACAAAGAAAAAGTAGGGCAAACCGTAGCAAATATCGAACGAGCAACGGCAGTATCACGGAGAGATATCAGAGTTTTTCAAGATGGGATTTATCTAATACGCAAAGGGGGTAACTAACGATGGCAGAAAAAGATGATATGTTGAAAACATTGACCTCATTGAAAGGAATCGGAAAAGTCAAAGCTGAAGCAATCATCAAAGCAGGTTTTGACACGATTGAAAAAATTCAATCAGCTAGCATTGAAGAATTAAGCAAGGTCGATGGCATTAGTGACTCTGTTGCAGATTCAATTAAAGATCAATTACCAGAATCAGAGAAAACAACTAAAAAACCGGTGAAGAAACCTGAAAAACCAACAAAGGAAGAAAAAGAAGTTGTTGAAGAGAAAAAACAAAAAGAAACTGCTTCTCAGAAGAAATCGGAACTGAAAAAAGAAACTAAACCGGTGAAAAAACCGCAGAAGAAACAAAAGAAGAAAACAACAGACTCCCCTGAAGACTACGAAGTAAAAAAGAAAGCATCACTTCCTAAAGACGTTTATCATTATCTTGCAGTTCGTAAACAAAAAAAGAAAGTAACACCACATTTTCTCAGACAGGAATGGTTTCGTTATAAAAGACTTCCAAAGAATTGGCATTGCCCGGATGGAATTACATCCAAAATGCGGATGAACAAAAAATATCGTCCAGCTCGAGTTCGTGTTGGATTCAGAGGGCCAAAAAAGGTTCGTGGTTTACATCCATCCGGATTTGAAGAAGTATTAGTTTACAATGTTTCAGATTTAGAAAAAATTGATGCTGACAAGCAGGCAGCTCGCATTGGTGGCACCGTTGGTACCAAAAAACGTGTTGCCATCGTGGAAAAAGCAAAAGAATTAGATATTCGACTGTTGAATAAATAAAAAGAGGTTTTCGATGTATGACTGATTTAAGGAATCAACGAAGAATGGCTGCATCCATCCTTAAGTGCGGGAAGAATCGCGTATGGATGGATCAAGATCGTTTAGACGAAATCGCACAAGCGGTGACTAAAGACGATATTCGTGTTCTCATCAAAGGAGATGCCATTCAATCAAAACAAATAAAGGGCATTTCCAAAGGAAGAAAACGGTATGCGATAGGGCAGAAGAATAAAGGTCGCCGTCGAGGTCATGGATCTCGGAAAGGAGCAAAATATGCACGGTTTCCACGAAAAAGACGATGGATTAAGACTATTCGGCCATTACGAAATTTATTAAAAGAATTACGCAGTGATGAAAAAATTACTCCATCCACATACCGCCGATATTATTTAAAAGCGAAAGGTGGAGAATTTCGAAGTCGACGACATTTGAAATCTCATCTGATTGCGGATAATGTTTTAAAAGAAGAAAAGGAGGAATCATCATGAATCAAGGACCACGTTACCAATTGAAACCACGACGGCGACGAGAAGGAAAAACAGATTATCGACATCGATTAGCCTTGTTGAAATCAGGTGAACCTCGTATCGTGGTACGACGGTCTTTAAAAAATATTCGTGTACAATTCATCGAGTATTCTGAAGGAGGAGATCGGGTAGTATCCTCTGCACTAGGATCGGATTTATCAAAACATTATCAATGGAAACATTCTACCTCATCAATACCTGCAGCCTATCTTACAGGAATGCTTGCAGGAATGCGGGCGAAAAAAGGTGGGATATCCTCTGCTGTGCTTGACATTGGTCGGCAGTTACCCGTGAAGGGATCAAAGGTCTTTGCAGCGCTTCAAGGAGTTATTGATGCAGGAATTACATGCCCTCATGGTGAAGAAATGCTTCCCGAAGAAGATCGGCTTTTTGGAAAACACATTGATGAAAAATTACAAGAAGACGTCACTAGTATCAAAAAGAAAATCACAGGAGGTGACGGTGAATAATGGCAGTGAGAAGAAAACGTGGGAAACGACGAAGGAAGAGAAGCAAAGAAAACATGATTGTTGAATGGGATCCGAAAACCAAACTTGGTGTACAAGTAAAAAAAGGAAAGATTACAACAATGCATGATGCGTTAGAATCCGGGTTTCCCTTAAGAGAACCACAAGTTGTTGATATTTTACTTCCAGATCTTGCTGATGAGGTACTTGATGTTAACATGGTACAGCGGATGACTGATTCAGGTCGTCGAGTGAAATTTGTTATCACCGTAGCTGTTGGAAATAAGAATGGATATGTTGGTTTAGGTCAAGCTAAAGGAAAAGAAGTAGGAGCAAGTATTAGAAAAGCAATAGAGAATGCAAAACTTGAACTCATTGAAATTCGTCGTGGCTGTGGGTCTTGGGAGTGTGGTTGTGGAAAACCTCATACGGTTCCATTCGCAGTTACAGGTAAAAGCGGTTCTGTTGAAATCACTTTTAAACCAGCTCCTCAGGGAATTGGACTTGCTACTGGAGAGGTTGCAAAAAAGATTCTTACACTTGCAGGTATCAAAGATTGTTGGGCGTTTACCAATGGTCAAACGCGAACGACGGTTAATTATGCTAAAGCAGTCTTTAATGCGTTAAAGAAGAATACGGAGATGAGAGTGCTTTCGTCTGAAGTGCAAAGTATTGGTATTCTTTCAGGAGAAACTGAACCTGAAGAAGAAAAGGAATCATCGATGACTGAGGAGGCAGCATAATGGCATATGCAGTAATCCGGATTCGTGGACATGTGAATGTTCATCCAAAGATCAAAAAAACATTATCATTACTTAATTTAACTCGAGCTAATCACTGTGTACTTGTTCCAGAGAATAAGAACATGAAAGGAATGCTTCAAGTAGCCAAGGATTACATAACCTGGGGTGAAGCAACTGATGAAACCATTGCAAAGCTTCTTGAAAAACGAGGAAAAATTCCAGGGGATGAACCATTAACTGAAGATGTTCTTCAAAACGTTTCATCTTATAAGTCATTCAAAGCACTTGCAAAGGATATATCTAAGGATAAGATAACCTTATCTGAGATACCAGACATCAAACCTGTCTTTCGATTACATCCTCCAGTGAAAGGATTTGAAGGTGTGAAACGGTCATTTACCAAAAATGGTGCCCTTGGTTATCGAGCTGATAACATTAATGCGATTGTCAACCGCATGCTGTAAACAAAACACTTAAAAATGGAAGGACAATCTCTTTCAAAACACTTTTATAATGAGGATAGGTATGAAATTGCACAGAGGGAGATAACGGCATGGAAGAAGAAACGCTATATGATATTGAAATTCATCGAAGAGAAGACGCATACGTAGGGAAAATATTTTCAGATGCAGATGGGGTAAAAGAATTTCGGAATGAACACCTAGATCAACTCTTACGGGATATTACCATCGATATGCAACTTGCTTTAGAAGAATTTGGAAGTCGACAAGGAGATCTTGCTGAAGTCTTACAGGAGCAACAACAGAGTTGGTAAGGGTAATGTTTTTAAATGTTATCCGTATTTGGTGGTTCAGTTAATTTAAATAGAATAGTTGGTAGATACACTTGAAATATACTCGCTTTGAAAAAGCACGAATTATTGGTGCACGCGCATTACAAATTTCGATGGGTGCACCATCATTGATTAAAATTCCAAAAGGCATCATTTTTCCTATTGATATCGCGATGCTTGAATATAATGAAGGAGCTATTCCGATAACGGTTAAACGTGATCATTGAAAAAACGGAATTGTGAAAAAAAGAAGGATGCAAAACCATGGCAGAAACAGAAGAGCAACCCAGAGAGGAAGCATCAGAAGCAGTGGAAAATAAGATTGCTTCTGAAGAAACCTATATGACCGCTGGTGTTCATATTGGAACCCGGCAGAAAACAGCGGATATGACCAAGTACATTTACAAAGTGCGAAATGATGGATTATACATTATTGATGTGAATAAAACCGATGATCGAGTGCAAGTGGCTGCCCAGTTCATTGCTAAGTATAAACCAGAGAATGTTTTAGTGGTCTCCGTTCGTCAATATGGGCAACAACCAATTCGTAAACTGGGTGAATACACAAACATTCAAGTGCTTGCTGGCCGATTTCGACCAGGCACCTTAACGAATCCGAATGCACGTGGATATTTGGAACCTGAACTGTTGATTGTTACTGATCCCTTAGCTGATGCACAAGCCCTTCGTGAAGCACGAAACGTGGGTATTCCCGTTGTTGCGTTGTGTGATACGAATAATGAAACAAAGCATGTTGACATTATCATTCCCACGAATAACAAGGGGCGTCGGGCATTAGCATTAGTGTATTGGTTGTTAAGCCGCGAGGTTTATAAAGTAAAAGGAAAAATTGAGTCTTACGATGATTTTCAACCTGAAGTTGAAGATTTCGAAGCTGAAATCTAACTCTTTTTTTCTCATTTTTTCCACGTATCTATTTATTCTATTATTTGATAGGGATAAGACATCCCTAGCGGAAAGGTGTTGTTGTGATCGAAAAAATTGATGAGAATCTTATTCTTGTTGGAACGGCCCATATATCTCAGAAAAGTGTGGATGAAGTAACTAAGGCTATTGAAACCGTTCATCCTGATGTGGTCGCTGTTGAACTTTGTCAACGTCGATATGATTCGATCACCAAAAAAGATCAATGGGAGAACACACCAGTTACCTCATTGATTAAATCAAATAATGCATATTATTTACTTGCACAAACATTTTTATCCTCAATTCAACGAAAGCTGGGAAAGGATCATGGTGTGCAACCTGGTTCAGAAATGATTGAAGCTATGAATCAAGCAAAAGAATATGATCTCAATGTGGAACTAGTGGATAGAGATATTGCAGTGACACTGAAACGTGCTTGGAAAAAAATGGGGTTTATCGAAAAATTCCGTGTGTTCTGGGAATTCTTAAAATCCATGGTTGGTTTTGAAGAAGATGAACTTGAAGATTTAGATATCGATGAATTAATGGATCAGGATCTTATTTCCACGATGATGGAGGAATTCGGAAAGATTGCTCCTAGTGTTACCAAAGTGTTGATTCATGAGCGTGATGAATATATCGCTGAAAAAATCAATCGAGTGAGAAAACAAGGGAAATCAGTGGTCGCAGTTGTTGGCGCGGGCCATCTTCAAGGAATTAAAAAACATTTGACTAATCCTGGTTTTTCAGCTGATATCAACGAGTTGGAACAAGTTCCAAAGAAACGATTCAGTGTGCTTAAACTCCTTGGGTATTTAATACCGGTGTTATTCATCGCGTTGATCGCGTATGGCTTTTATACTGGTGGACCGGTGCAATCACTTCGTATGTTTGCGTATTGGTTTTTGATCAATGGGATTTTTTCTTCACTTGGTACGCTAATCGCTCGCGGTCATCCACTATCCATTCTTACCGCGTTTGTTGCTGCACCAATCACGTCACTTAATCCAGCGATTGCTGCAGGTTGGGTTGCAGGATATGTTGAAGCAAAGCTTCGTACTCCAGTCGTCAAAGATTTTCAACAGTTAAGTGATCTTGAGAATTTAGGTGATTTCTGGAAAAATAGAGTGGTTCGTTTACTGCTTGTTGTCGCTTTAGCTAATGTTGGAAGTATGATTGGAACGGTGATTGCTTTTCCATATATTGCATCTACATTTCTTTAAACCTGGAGGATTAATGGTTTGTTATTCTGAATTATTAAGAAATATTGATAAAGCATAGTTTTCTTTTTGGTTTTCAATTTGATAATATGTCCGGTCATCGGAAACAGTATCAGTCATATCATCAGCTTTCACCTCGGGAGTACATGTATTTTCCAAAGGGAACTCTTGAAATGGGAAAACCGGGTCAGTTCAGTCGGTTAGAATTAACGCATATTGCTAGTGCTATTTTGGTATTAACAATTGGTTTTGCATTTGCGTTAACTCAGAGTAGTGTTTTGATGATGTTTTTGTTTGACCAACCTTTTGATCTTGGACGACTTGGCATTGGATTATTACTTTCTTTTTTTGGTGTTTTGTTTGCTTTTGTAGTTCATGAATTATCTCATAAGTTCATGGCGCAAAAACATGGATTATGGTCGGAGTTTCGAATGTATTCAAAAGGATTGATTACTTCACTTATTCTTTCCGTTACTACTGGTTTTGTTTTAGCTGCACCTGGTGCGGTAATGTTTAGAGGGGAACCTAGAGCATTTGAGCAAGCAAGAATCGCTGTTTCTGGTCCAGGTGCAAATATCATTCTTGCTGCAATACTTTATGTCATCTATGAATTGTTCTTCTCAGCATCAGTTACGCTTGTTTCTACAGCTATTGGTTTTATTTTCGTTATTAATGCAGTTCTTGGGTTTTTTAATATTCTTCCCTTTGGTCCACTTGATGGAGTCCTTATTTATGAATGGAATAAAGCGATGTGGACCGTTCTTTTTGTCAGTAGTTTACTTTTAGTAACTATTACCATTCAATTCATTCCATTGTTCTATGCGACCATTTTTTAAAAACAAAAAAAGATATTAACTTACTTGAATTCAATATATCATTTCTACTTTTTTTGTAGAGTGAAAAATATAAGATTATCTATTCAAAGAGTGGGGTTTAGCATATTAAAAAAATGTGTAAAAAAATATAATATGATTACAAAAAGAGTGTTTATTACAGACTCCATTTTCTCTTCTGTTTTTGTTCATCTTTTTTAATTTTTTCAATCGCTTTTTGTTTTTCTGATTGTTCCCGTTGTTTTTTCTTTTGAGATCGTAATCGTTTTTGTTCTTTTTCAATACGATCAAGTTCTTTTTCATAATCAGTTTTTGATTCATCTGGTTTTTGTTCAGATATCTGCTTAGATTGCTTTCCAATTTTTTCCTCAGGTTTTTTCTCAACGGATTTAGTTGCATCCTTCTTCTCTTTCAAAGGTTTGTTTTGTTTTTCCTCTTCTGGAACTGTAAACCATTTTTTTAACCCAGAAACAATCTTGTCTGAAAGAGGCAAAGATTCTTCAGATTGTACTGAATCTTTTGTTGTCTTTTCATCTGTTTTATCAGATTTTTCTTTTTTAGATTCTTTCGGTTTTTCTTCGGCGGGTGTGGTAAACCATTTTTTCAAACCACTAACAATTTTATTTGATGTTCTATCAGAGGGTTCATCAGTTTTCGGTTTCTTCTCAGGTTTTTCAGTTACCTGCTCGTCTTTTTTCTTTTTCATTTTTCCAGGTTTATTTTTCGGTTTAGCATCAGTCTTTTTTTGATCTTTAGTTTCACTGATTTGTTCTTTAAACGAAAATGGAAGTACACTTTTTATTTTTCCAAAAACCGTTTCATCTTCTGTTTCTCCTTTTCTTTGTTGATATGTTCTAAAGCTATGATACCAATCAAGTGCAGATTGATATTCATTTTTCATCATGTTGAAAACTTCATCATATTTTTCCGGATTTTCTTTTTTAAGTTTTTCAAGATATGTTTTTTCTTTAGGTATCAACCATGGTTTCGTTGGTTTACCGAATAGTTCCCGTTCCCGTTTTTCATAGATAAAACGATAAACAACAAACAAAACTCCACTAATTATAAGAATGATGACAAGAGCAAATCCAAGTAATGGTGAAAAGTAAAATCCTTGTGTTTTTACCTGGACCTGCGCATACGTTTTAAATTCAGGATTTTGTACAGAATACCCAGTTATGTTAATAGTGTGGATAGTACCCACATCAAAAATGTTATCCGGTGTCATTATTTGTAATGTCACTATTCGTGTTTCACCAGGGTTTAAAACCATTGATTGTTCAGTTAGAATCGCTTTTGTTTCATTATCTGCCGTAATATCTGCTGCGAAAGTGTCAACATAATATCCTAAATTAGTGACTTCGATTTGATAATAAACAATAGAGTCTGGCGATACGGTCCTAAATTGTTCAAGAGGTTTAACATTAAAATATTCTAGGTTTTCTGATCTGAGTGGTATTTCAAAATAGGAGGTACCAAGTTTTTCACCAACCTTTGAAAATCTTGTCGCTGCTATTCTTACGGTTACCGTATTCTCTGCAGCAAGATCATTAACAAAAACTTCAAGGTTCAAATCAGCAGTAGTTGCATCTGTTGATTTTGCTACCGTAGTAGGTGTTATACTTGCACTCCAGCCAGAAGGGTTACCTATGATTTCTGCATCAAAGACAACTCGAGTATATCCTAAAAGAGGCCTCCACGTTGGGTGAATAATTGGCCATAATATACGTGTGGTAAAAAAACTTAATAACTTCCCAATTCCCTCAGAACCATAAATGTTTTGTAATTGGGTCCAATTCATCCCAAAATTATCCGTGTATACTAGAGGAATGGTGTTTTTTACATTTGGTGTAATTTGAGGAATTTGAACAAGATCGGGTAATATGGATAATTCAGCACCCATTTCAGTTTCAGTTTCCTCTTCGGCAATAACTCCAAGATTAGCCATGGAGAGTGAAAAGAGCAGTAAGATGACGTAGATACTTCTTCTTGGATACATTATCGGACCCTTGTGCAAATTTTTAAAATGTTTTCAGTTTTTTGTGAAATAATTGACTAAAGATCCTGGAATTTTCTCCGCTTTCTTCCAACAAATAAAATTATTCCAATTGCAGCAAGCACCAAAATAAATTCATATCCTGGAGTTGAAAAACCCCGATTTCGTAACGTTATTTGAAATTGAACAGGGGAACCAATAAACGCGGATGCATTTCCTCCACCTTGTGGAGGCGAAAATTCAGGCGTGAATTCTAACGTGATTGTTTCGAGTTCGTTATGCCAACCAAATCCGTATGGTGGAGTAACCGAGAATGTAAGCGTATCCGTGTTATCTCCAGATTCTCTTGCAGATGGAATAATAATTTGAGATTGTGGAAGTAATGTTGCCCATCCATCAGGTTTATCGGTTATTCGAGCTCGTACAATAGTTTCCTTATTACCTAAATTAGTGATCTCAATTGGAAAGTTAACTGTTTCCTGAGGAGAAACAACAATGTTTGGTTTTTCAGTATACACATTTATCAAGGGAATGTAACCAGGTTGGAATTGAATGTCCAGATATGCTTCTTGGCTTGGTACATGACCATTTAGAACGGGATCGGTTTCCGCTAGGATTCTTAAAGAAAAACCTTGAGCTGGTGCATCTTTATGTGCGGCTATTTGTAGGGTTGTTGTTGTTTCTTGTGTTTCAGTAGCAATTGGCACATAAGGATTTGGATTCGCTAAGGATATTGCAGCCCAATCTGGAGGATCAACGACAGTTAATTTAATTTGAGCGTTTGTAATAATAAATGTTTGTAAGAAAATTAATCGTAATGCAGGATTTTTAATAAAGCTTTCTGGAACAAACACCTGATATTTTATGTTAATTGGTATTGAAACAGAAGGTCCATCTGGTTGAAATACTGCTTCGTTAACCGCCTCTGCCGTATAATCTAAAGTTAGCATTGAATCAAATTGGAAAAATTTTTCTGCAGATACAGACGGAACAAATGACAATGTGGTTGTCAGCAATATTAAGATAATGAACCCAACTTTTAGAAAGTTTAAGTGTTTCCTCATGATATACACCATTTTATATTTACTTATATTGTTACTTTAGTACTATTTAAATATTTTTGTACATTTCTCCCAATAATTATAATACAAAGGGAGTACATAATATTCCAAATTATTATATCTCCTTCATTATATAAAAGGATTTGCTTTTAATGATTTTTTGACAATTATGAAAACGGGAAAACTGGTTAAAAATATTTCCCATTGAATAAAAGAAAAAGCATAAAAAAAATGACTTATTCAGTCTAATATTTCATGCTGTGCCAACTATAAATTCATACAAAATAAAAAAAATCAGAGAAAAACCAAAAAGAAAAATGATTATTCTATGATATCTATATCATCAGTGTTTTCTTCAGTTCTCTCCTCTTTTCTCTGGGTGGTTACCCGTTCAGGGAAATATGAC
>JAGXLH010000002.1 GCA_018334795.1 Thermoplasmatota archaeon | reverse complement strand
TTTTTTTTCTTCGTTTTTTTGATAAACATTTATATGAATCGTTTGGATATGCATGATTTAGTTAAATCTATCCGTTAGATTGCTGTTGAAAAAAAGTAATTGTTGAATCAAAATAACTATTCATTTGATGTAATCTTTAAATGTGATGTCTTGTGAAAATTAGTGTAATACTTCCAACTATTAACGAAGAAGAAGGAATCGGTCCAACCCTTGATGCTATCAATAAAAAAGCATTTGATGAGAACAACTGGGAATTAGAACTCATCATCGTGGATGGGAATAGTAAGGATAAAACCAAAGAAATCGCGTGGAATAAAGGAGCAAAAATAATCGTTGAACCACGAAAAGGATACGGTCGAGCTTATAAAACCGGTATGCCACAAGCAACAGGTGATATCATAGTCACGGGTGATGCAGATGCAACCTATCCATTTGATCACATTCATAAGTATGTAAAACAACTTCTTGATGAAGATCTAGATTTTATTACCACTGATCGATTCGCAAGACTACATCATGGATCTATGAGTGTGAAACACTATTTTGGAAACACGGTACTTAATTGGACAATGCGAATATTATTTCTTATGAGTGTGCACGACAGTCAAAGTGGTATGTGGATCTTTCGAAAAAAAGCATTAGAAAAAATTCAACCAATAGAAGAATTCAATGATGGCATGCCCTTTAGTGAAGAAATCAAAATAGAAATGTTTACTAACAAACAAGTGAAAGCAAAAGAAATACCATCAATGCTACGAGCTCGAGAAGGAGAAGTAAAAATAGAAAGCTTTAGTGATGGTATTAAAAATTTAAAATTTTTATTTTTAAAACGAGTGAGAAACTAAAAAACCCATATTTTCTTCATAGGTTAGTAAAATTTGAAACTTTGAAAAAGTTCCTTATTGTCCATTCTTTATCAATGGATATAAATATGAGAACTAATAATAGTATAATTACCATATGAAGGAAAAAGAAAAAATCAGGTTGGAACAATCCTTGTTGCAGGACGTGCCTTATTTTAAGTTCTGTTCAAAAGTCCACTAATTTTTTTGATAATACCTATCCAGCCATTTTTTAAAAAATATAGTTTATTTGGAAAAATGAGGAGTGAACCCTCAATAGTACACAACAAGTTTGGTTAACAAAGAAATCTATTGGGGTCATAAAATGGCAAGGAAAAAAAGCAAAGTTTCGGATAAAAATTAGATGCGATGTATAACTTGGGAAAACCATATTTTTCTTCTTATCTATCTGTCATTCCTTCGAGTATATGGACGTTGGCCTTTCAGCATATTCCATACCTGTCTGTCGAAGATTATCAACAAATTGTTGATAGCGTGTTCACAACGCATTCTGAGATAGGAAACGCAGCATGATGTTCACAGAACTGTTCATATCACGGTCCAATGTGTTCCCACAAATCTCACAATGATACGTTCCTTAAAAAATCATGTTACACATTGGCGATTTATTTTTATATTCTATGATTTTTATCCTTGGCAAACTGTTTTATCAATTCTGTTTTTGCAATCCGCATCCGGTCATAACTGATAATAAATTCGGATTGAGTAGACCCGTATCTTTCATTTAGATTTTTTAACTTATCAACCCGATTTATAAATTTTAGTACCATGATACTTAGTAATACCGTACTATAGATGTAAGTATCAAAGAACACTATAATTTTTCAGCCAACAACATTTTGTTCCATATCAATATCTTCATCTTCATAACGATTAAGTCTTAACCGTTTTAATACTGATGATTCCTTATCATTTGAAATATACTCAGCAAGCATACGAGAAACCATTGGAGAAAGCATAAATCCATGACCACTAAACCCATGACAATGCACAAAACCACGTACTTTACTATCCTCACCTAATATTGGTCTGGCATCAGGAGTTACATCATAATAACCCGTCCAATGACGAAGCATATTAATATCACGTAACGCTGGAGCATACCGAGTAAGTGTTTCAGACATATGCTGAATAAATGAAAACGTGGGCAATTCGTAAAAACCAGATCGTTGCTCTGGAATTGGAATCCCGCCAACAATGTTTCCTTCTGGTTGCTGACTAAAATAAATCCCATCTTTAAACGAGATCACCATTGCCTTAAACAATGGTTCTAAGCGTTCAGTTGCAAGTACTTCCTTTCTAAATGGTTTATTAGGAATCGAAATACCAACCATCTTTGCAATCTGAGAAGACCATGCACCAGCTGCATCTACCACCCACCTTGTTTTCACTGATTTCTTATCAGTAAGTACTTCTGAAACCTGATTATTTTTTGTTTTAATATCTTTAACTAGTGTATGCGTATGTATATTTGCACCGAGTTGTTCAGCTGCATGTGCATATGCAAATGTGGTCTTAAAGGGATTGGCATGACCATCCGTTGGACAAAACGTTGCACCAACAGAATCCATACCATTCACATCAAGCACAGGAACAATATCATTGATTTCATCAACAGAAACCATAGATACATCAAGACCTAGAGTTTTCTGCATCTTCACATTCTTTTTGGATTGTGCTAGTTCCTCCTCAGTATGATTAATAATTAAATACCCGCCTTGACTAAATTCAATATCTTCACCTAATTCATCAGATAATTCTTCAAACATATGAACACTTTGAATCGCTAATTCAGTATTTTCCTTTGTAGACCACTGCTGACGTATACCCGCTCCACAACTCCCTGTTGCTCCACTTCCTAAATAATTCCGTTCAAAAACAGACACATTCATTCCAAGTTTTGATAAATAATACGCTATCGCACACCCATTCACTCCACCACCAATGATCACCACATCAGCATGTTCATTCATCCTATTTTACTCCTGATCCTTAGATTGTTTTTTCTTTTTCGATTCAACCTTTAGCTTAGCTAGTGATCCAAGAGACACGGGAACTAATGGCGGTCTGAACGTGGGAAATGATTCCTGTTTAACCTTTTCACCAGTAACTTGTTTTAAAATCCGTTTCACCAGTGGTAAACATACTCTTCCTTGACAAGGGCCCATCCCAATCCGAAGTTTCCGCCGTAACTCTTCCAGATCAGTATATCCTTCCTGAATGGCTTCAACGATTTCCTTTTTAGTTAAATCTTCACATCGGCACACAATCGTTTTTTTTTCACTCATCTTTTTCCCTCACTTTTATATGACGAGCGTTCATCAAATCCTTTGCATCTAGTTCAACGGTTACCACAATAGTTTTTCCCTGTTTTTTCACTCTTTTTATCACTCCTTCTCCGATTTGTTCACCATCACGATCAATTGTTTCAACCACCTCATCTTTTTTTGGTACCGGTAAAAACTCATAAGGCAACGTGAGCAATCCTTTTTCATTTTGTTTTTTCACCACAAAAATCGCTAAGCCGGGACACACCCCAACACATTGCCCACACGCAATACACTTATTATAATCAACAACAGGAGGAGCATTAATATCGTTCATACTAATCGCATCAACAGGACATGAATCAACACAAGGATTACAAGGAATTTCTTGCACACACTCTGTGATTGCTACACCTTTTTCCAATTGTTTTTCAGAAGGAATCTTTAAATCATTAACAGATAGCACACCAGTTCGTTCATACGGCTTCATTGATTTTTCCTCCAAAAGGTTTGAATTTTTTGTTTTGCAATCCGTGGTTTTTCACCAAAAGGTCCAGCTCGTAAAGAAGCAAGTTCACTTGCAAATATGTCAAGTAACTCTTTTGCTTGTTTAGTTGATGTTTTCCCTGTTTGAATCGCTGCAGCAACACCCGCAATCTTTCCTTCAATCATCGCCGTACTAGCTTCTTCAATACCTGAATTATCCCCTGCTACAAACACTCCTGGAACACTTGTTTGCATGTAGTCATCATGAATAGCAACAAAACCACCTGCTTCAGCAATAGTATACATCTTTACACCCATTTGACTAAGCAAACGAGTAGATGGAGTAAGTCCAACAGCTAAACACACCGTATCACATTCAATAGTTTTCTCACTACCCGGAATTTCCTGCCAATTCTCATCAAGTCTTACAACCACTGCAGCTTCAACATGATCAGATCCGATTATTTCTTTAATAGAATGCCGAGTATAAATAGGAACACCACACCGACGCAACTTTGCTGCATGTACATGATACCCGCCGATAATTGGAGCTGCTTCAACTACTCGGTCCACAAGAATCCCTGCTTGCAATAACTGATAACTAACGATAAGACCAACGTTACCGGCTCCCACCATAAGAACGTGGTTGCCAGGTTTTACTCCATACACATTCATCAAGGTTTGCACTGCTCCAGCACCATACACTCCAGGAAGATCATTACCCGGGAATAACAACATATTTTCCATTGCACCAACTGCAAAAATTACGGTTTTTGCTTGTACTTTGACAATGCTACTTTCATATCCTTTCCGTTTAGAAACAGCAAACGTAAAATAATCTGAAGAGGTATCTTCATAAAAACCAATTACTGTTGACTCAAGTAATAATTCAATACCAGTATGATCTTGGACTGTTTCTTCTAATTCTTTTGCAATGGTGACTCCTCTGGTTCCTGCGTTTTCTTGTTTTGATCCAAAAAACTTATGTGTTTGCTTAATAAGCTGACCGCCTAGTTGCTGGTTTTCATCTACTAACAATACTTTTGCGTTTTGTTTGGCTGCTTGAACTGCTGCTTCAAGCCCAGCTGGACCACCACCAACGATTAACACATCAACCGTACAAGCATCAGCCTTTGTTGCTGATGTATTATGTGTTTCTTTTGGCCATGAAGCAAAGGTGTCCTGTGTTTCCACCGTCACATCTTCAGTTAATGGTGCAATACAAGTTCGAACATTAGGAATGTTATTTACTCGCATCAAACAAGAGGAACATTTCCCAATTCCACAAAAAAATCCACGAGCTCGATGAAAACGAAGACTTTCACTGAATTTAACAATTCCATTGGCATGTAACGCTGCAGCAATGGTATCATTACTATAACCCGAAAGCTTTTTTCCATTAAATGAAAAGGTGACTGCTTTGTCATGTTGGAATGAAAGGATGGGATGATCTTTTATTCTCAGAGCTACCCCCAGCCAACAGATATAAAATGATGGTATTTAAACATATATAATCCATCGTAAAAAGTAAGCAAAAAAAAATAGAAAAAAATGTGAATTAAAAAAAGATGAAAAAAGAAGAGTGAAGTATTATTTTACTTGCACATCACGAATGTTATGATGCCGACGAGCAAGCTTTCGAATAAGTTCAATGTTTCGACCGCCTTTTCCGATCAACCGAGATTTTTCACTCGCATTCACTTTTACTTGAGCAACTGGACTGGTATCATCACCTGAAAGTGTCACAGATTCCACTTTGTAAGGTTTACAAAGATTTTGAATGAACCGGTTACGATCATTATCTTTTTCCACAAACTTTATCGTTTTTTTAAACACATTCCGTAATCGTTCCAAGTTCTTTGCTTTTTTACCAATCGCTGCACCAAGATGGCCTTTTCGGACCACAAAAACCAATAAATCATCTTCTTGGACACAATCAAGGATATCCACATGAATCATTTGTGTTGCCATGCGAATATATTTCATCGTTTCTGTTGAAAGCTGAATATCTGTCATAAAAAAACATTACCTTTGATTAACCAGTTGATTAATGTTCACGCCACCATCATCAATTACTGCAAACATCGATACGGCATACATTTTCCCACAAATCGACCCAAGTTCAACACTGTTCACTTTTGCTTGATACATTGAAACATCATGTTTTTTGGCAAGATCTGTTACGTCATCAAAAAATGGACAATTCTTAGAAAACACCACCAGTTTCGCTTTTCCATCTTTAATCGTTAACCTTGTTTGCCGATTACCAAAGATAACTGTTCCATTCTTTACCATGTTCTTAAATGCTTTTTCCACATCAACCATATAATTTCACTCCTTTTCCTTTTGTGTTTTGGTTCGTTTCATTGCAAGTTCAACGGCACCAGTACCAAGATTCACTGGTTGACCAACAATAATATTCTCTGCAACTCCTTCAAGTAAATCAGATTCCCCACGCCGGCTTGCTTGTAATAAATGATTCACCGTGATTTCAAATGCCGCTCGAGAAAGCACACTTGTTTTCTCTCCACTCACGCCATGTCGACCGATCGCTTTGATCTTTCCATGAGAGGTCATCACATCAGCAACCAGCATAATATGACGTTTATCCACGTTTAACCCTTGTTCTGAAAGCGTATTATGTGCTTCTTGAATGATCATGTTCCGTGCTGCCTCAACACCAAGAACCCTGCCTACCGCTCGAATATCATTCGTACTCGTTCGATAAGGATCTACACCTTCAATATCAAGCACTTTTTCAAGATTACTTCCTTCACTGTAAATAACGTATCCTTCATCAGATTCCTTTCGAATAATAATTCGTTTAATCCCATTAACACCCTTTACTTTCAGATTTTTTAATTTTTCAGTGATATCAAGTAAACTTTTAAAACTAGGTTTATCCAAACTGACCACGATGGTTTTATTCTTCTTTTCAGTAACATCCGTCTTACGAACCTTTTTTATCACATCAACCATTTGTTTAATGGTTATTCCTTTGTTCTTTAAACTTTCAACATCTGGTTTCACCGTGATCATCAGATTTGTAAGATCAGTTTCAATTTCTGCGATATCCTGTAATCTCGTGATTTCGATTTGATTTGCCACCATTTTTGCTTTTTTCGCATCATTACGGTGTTTTTCATCTAAATAAATGTTCATCATCGGAGTAGACGGAGTTGACCGTGCATCCACGATTTCAATCAACCGAGGTAACCCAAGTGTTACATTGATCTCAGCAACACCTGCGTAGTGAAACGTACGCATCGTCATTTGAGTTCCGGGTTCACCAATACTTTGCGCACCAACAATACCACATGCTTCAGAAGGATCAATAGCATTTGCTTTATAATCAGTAATTACTCGTTTAACAATAGGATCAATTTTTTTTGCAGGAATCTTTTTTTCAACGATTTCATCTACTAGTTCCTCAATAATATTAATTGGAAGAAATTGATCACCACGGCTTTTAGTGATACTTTTTAATGCTTTTTCTTCAGCTGGACTTCTTTTCTTTACCGGTTTTTTTCTTTTAGCCGTTGTAATCTTCTCTACCGGTTTTTCAGGTTCTTCTGATTTCTTTTTCTTCTTAGAAGAAGTTTTTTTCTTTTTCGTTGAAGACTTCTTCTTCGCGGTCTTCTTTGTCTTTTTTGCAGCTGATTTAGTTTTCTTTGATTTATCAGCTTTTTTCGTAGATGTCTTCTTTTTAGATGAACTAGTCTTTTTCGTTTCTTTTTTATTTGTTGGTTTCTTTTTCGTTGCTGATTTCGTTTTCTTTGCTTTATCAGCTTTTTTCGTAGATGTCTTCTTTTTAGATGAAGCAGTCTTTTTTGTATCTGCTTTGGTCGTTGTCTTCTTTGTTTTCTTTTCTGTTTTCACTGTATCCTTGGTTGTTTTTTTCGTTGAAGGCTTCTTCTTCGCGGTCTTCTTTGTTTTTTTCGCTGCCATGGATTTATGCCTCCTCCAATACTTCTTCTATAATCCGATCAACATCAACTGATTTCCCATTAAGACTCCGAGTAGGATCAATACCATCCTCACCATAAATAAACTGAATGATCTGACCACCAGCTTGACGAACCGTGCCATCCTTTTCCACTTTCACATCCTCAAGTGCATTGATCAACCGTCGTTGCATATAACCAGATCGAGATGTTCGAACCGCCGTATCCACAAGTCCTTCTCGACCACCCATCGAATGAAAGAAATACTCAGTAGGGGTCAATCCTTTCTTATAACTACTACCAACAAATCCTTTCGCCGAAGCTCCAAGATCCCCTTTCTTAAAATGAGGAAGCGTTCGATACTGATATCCTCTGCTGATCCGCTCACCACGAACTGCTTGCTGACCAACCAATCCAGACATCTGCGAAAGATTAAGCATACTTCCACGAGCACCCGATTTTGCCATAATCACCGCACTATTCTCAAGACCAAGATGTTCACCCGCGATTTCACCAGCCATATCTCGAGCTTTACCCGTAACGCGCATAATCTCCATTTCAAGGGTTTCCTCAATACTTCGACCAGGAAGCGATTCAAGTTCACCTTGCTCAAAGGCTTTAACAAGTTTACGGATTTGCTTCATAGCATCATCAAGTCCTTCAGCGATCTTATGTTGCGCTTCATCAGGAATATCTTCATCTTCGATACTTGTAGTAAATCCAAACATAGTCGCAACCGCGATACCAAGCCGGGTAGCATTATCAATAAACGCCCTTCCTGCATCCATACCGTGATCCCGAATCACCCGATCAAGAATACGACCTTTAAACGCACCAATACTATTCTCATCAATTGTTCCCTGTAATAATCGACCATTTTTAATGACCACGTACGCTTCATCACTATCAATGTTCTCATACGTTTTTGATTTAAAACGAATGGTAAGATCCTTTGGAAGAATAGTACTAAAAATATCTCTTCCCATCACATATTTTTTCCCATCTTCTTTTTGAACATCAATATCGCCATGATACTGAACTGATCCAAGTAAATACGAAGCAACTTCAATTGGTACTTTTCGTTCCTTATTCGTTAATAAGAACACTCCAGAAATAATATCATGGATACCACCAATGATAGCACCACCAAAACGAGGAGATAAAATATTTTCCTGAACCTTCATCAGAATCTCAGCTTCAGCTTTTGCTTCTTCACCTTGAATCACATGAAGATTCATTTCATCCCCATCAAAATCCGCGTTATACGGAGGACATACACAAAGATTAAACCGAAATGTTTTCCCAGGAACCACACGAACACGATGAGCCATCATACTCATCCGATGAAGTGAAGGCTGCCGGTTGAACAACGCTAAATCACCATCCATCATCTGTCGTTCAATAATAGAACCAACCTCTAGTTTATCCGCAACCATTTCAGCATTCCGGTCAGAAATCTTAATACGACGTTTAATCCCACCAATATTTTTAATCACATAATTAACACCCGGAACATACTCCGCGGTTATAGAGGGATCATATTTCTGGGTGATCATCTCTTTACACCAATCAATATTATGCGTTGTTACTCGCACGGGGATAGTAAGTTCCTCAGCGACCTTGATAGGGATACCAATTTCATTAATACTTAAATTTGGATCCGGGCTAATGACGGTTCGCGCTGAAAAATTCACTCGTTTCCCTGAAAGATTACTGCGAAACCGTCCTTCTTTTCCCTTTAATCGTTGTGCAAGTGTTTTCAATGGACGCCCTGATCGATGCCGAGCCGGTGGAATACCACTAGTTTGATTATCCAAATAGGTTGTTATATGATATTGTAATAACTCCCATAAATCCTCAACAATTAACTGTGGAGCACCTGCATCACGATTCTCTTGTAATCGCTGATTAATACGAATAACATCAACCAGTTTATGCGTTAGATCATCCTCACTTCGTTCCCCTGATTGCAACGTAACAGATGGACGAACTGTTACTGGTGGCACCGGTAAAACGGTAAGTACCGTCCACTCAGGCCGTGATGCTTTTACATTAATATCAAGTAATGGTAAATCTTCATCACGAATCTTTTCAAGCCATTCACGCACTTCAGATGGGGTTAACTTTTTCCCATTCTCACGAAGCGTGGTTGGTTTATCAAGTTCGATTTTTCCAACTTCACGACCACAATGCGGACACTTTGATGCTTTCCGAGCATCTTTTACGATCTGTTTAAACAAATACGTTTTCTGCCGTCCTTCACGATCGTAATTCTTGATTTCTTCAATAAAATTCTCACGTTCATTCTTTGTTAATAATAAATGACCGCAGTCCCGACAGGTTGACCGTAACGAATCTCGAATAATCTTTATGTGACCTACATGAATCACGGGCATAGCAAGATCAATATGACCAAAATGACCTGGACATTTATCCTTTCCAACACGTTGACCACATGTTTTACAGCGAAGACCAGGTTCAATCACACCCATTCGCGGATCCATCAGTCCCATTGCAATAGGAAATCCATCATCATCATACGTATCCGCAGTAATCACCTTTGTCGCACTCATTTTTCTTAATTCATTAGGCGATAACAACGAAAAATAGATCTCGCCGATTTTTTTTGTGATACTATTAACTCGTTCCATACATAACTCCTACCAAAATTTAAACTAAAGATTCAAGTTTCATCCGTGGTGCAATACCAAGTGATTTCAATTCATCAAGTAATAATTTGAACGCATAACTCATTTCAAGCGGATACACATTTGCTTTATCACCACAAACCGGACACCGCAACCGTCCATGACGGTCCTTAATCGCGATATGTCCACAGTTATTACACACATATTTAATCGTTAAATCAGATTCATCAAGCAACCGGTCTTTAATCACCATAGAAGCACCATGACCAATCAAACAATCTCGTTCCATTTCACCAAACCGAAGACCTCCTTCACGAGCACGACCTTCAGTTGGCTGACGAGTAAGAATTTGTACGGGTCCACGACTTCGAGCATGAATCTTTCCAGCTACCATATGATGTAACTTCTGATAATAAATACACCCAACGAAAATATCAGCTTCCATGGGCCGTCCTGTGGCACCATCATACAACGTTTCCTTTCCATGATGTTTAAAACCATTTTGAACAAGTGCTTCCCGTAACGCTTTTTCAGGTTCACCACTGAATGCAGTACCATTCACAAAACGTCCTTCAAGTGCCCCAACTTTACCACCAATCATCTCAAGCACGTGCCCAACTGTCATACGACTAGGAATACCATGTGGATTTGCAATCAAATCAGGACTCATACCATATTCATTAAAAGGCAAATCCTCTTGAGGGACAATATGGCCAATAATACCTTTTTGACCATGTTTTGAAGCAAATTTATCTCCAAGTTCTGGAATTCGTTGTTCACGAACCTTGATTTTTACCATACGAGACCCATTCACGGATTCAGAAAGCATCACCTTATCAATAGTTCCACCTTCGCCATGTTGTACAGTAACAGAAGTCTCCCTTCGTTTTTGTGGGGTGAGAAAATCAGTTGGTTCCTCTAAAAATCGTGGGGGAGATGTTTTTCCAATTAATACATCACCACCATTTACATTACATTCAGGAGAAATTAATCCATCCTCACTAAGATTCACATATGCATCTTCACTACGAACACCACGACATTCTGGGTCAGGGATTTCAAAATGATCTTCTTGACCACCGGGATACCGTTTTTCTTCACTGCTATATGTTCTGAAAAACGTACTTCGAGCAAGTCCTCGTTCGATGCTTGCTTTGCTCATAATCAATGCATCTTCCATGTTGTATCCTTTGAATGAGGCAACTGCGACCACAAAATTTTGCCCAGCGGGACGTTTTTGAAATCCAATATACTTTGTTGCATGGGTTTTTACCATTGGAGCCTGTGGATAATGCATTAAATGTTCCCGGGTATCTGGTCTGATTCGATAATTGGATGAACCAAAACCCAGTGATTGCTTCCCCATACCTGCACCCATCGTAATCCGAGGAGACGAATTATGCTCAGGATACGGGACAAGAGAAGATCCAATTCCTAAAATCACCATTGGATCAAGTTCCATATGTGTATGATCCTTAGTGACATGTGATGAATCTAGTGCAATTAAGGTGTTTTCCTCTTCTTCTGCATCGATATATTCCACAAGACCTTCATTGACAAAATCAATCCATTTTTTACTTCCTTCTTGCATTCGTTTTAAAATAGAATCCGAGATCAATACTTTTCCCTTTTCAACAACGGCGAGTGGTCGACGCAATCGACCTGAATCACAATTCACAATAACATCATTTTCATCTTCATAATACGCAACATTTACCTCATTATGAAGAAGTCCTTTTCTCCGGCGATTTCGCATTTCAGCAACGAGTTCTGCTCCATCAGGATGCATGCCAATAAGATCACCATTTAAAAACACTCGAGATCCTTTCGCTTTTTTAGAAACTTCATGGATACCCATATCTTTCAAAACGCTTTCCACTTCATCTTCAGGGAATCCTTCACTGATCTCAACGGTTAATGCCAGATTTTTTACCAGACCACAATTTGGCCCTTCAGGAGTTTCATTAGGACATAAACGGCCCCATTGCGTAGAATGCAAATCCCTAGCTTCAAAATGAGGCTGCGACCTAGTTAACGGAGAAGTAACACGGCGAAGATGACTAAGTACTGCAAGATTACTGGTTCGATCAAGTAATTGAGAAACTCCAGCTCGTCCACCAACCCAGTTACCAGTTGCAAGCGCATGATGAATACGCTGACTTAACACATCAGAGCGAAGACAAGAACTAATCTTGATTTCTTTTCCTTTCGCATGAATACGTTCGATTTGATATTTTAAATCCTTACATAATGCCGTAAATGAAACACGGAATAAATCCTCCATTAAATCTCCAGCAAGCTTCAATCGTTTATTCGCATAATGGTCCTTATCATCTTCTTCTCGTTTGTCAAGAGCAAGTTCAAGGACAGCCATCCCCATACGAGCCATAAAAATAGCTTTAGTGATCCTATCATCAGGATCATTGCCAAGATGAGGGAGTAGGTTTCGATCCATTAACGTTTCAACACGTTTAATCCGGTATTCTTTTGCTTGCCCACCAGCAAATTTCTTTCCAAGATATGCAACTGCTTCATCTTGTGTGGTAATACCATATTCATTAGCACATTCTTCGATGTTAGCAAGAACAAACGTATCCATTTTTGGATCAACACTGATCACATCAACGATTTCCTCATCGCTTTCCATCCCTAGTGCTCGAAGTAAAATCATCAAAGGAATCTGACCATATGTTGTTGGAAGAGAAACCATAAGCATTCCATTAGATTTTTTCTCCACTACCGTTAATGCTCGATATCCTTCACGTTGAGAAAATACCTTTGCCACCTCGATCTTTCGACCATACCGTCGGCTTTTTTCTACTAACACTCGGTTAGGAGCAAGATCTTCCACGGTGATTAACACTCGCTCAGTACCGTTACTAATGAAGTATCCTCCGGGGTCTAATGGGTCTTCCTGTAAATTCTGTAATTCATGATAATAATCATCATTGGAAAGGGGACGGTCTTTGTCTTCCTCCAATGCTTGTTTTTGAAGATTACATGCGTTAGATTTTGTCATAATCGGAAGTTCACCAACTTTCACCTCTTCAGGTTCATACTCAACTTCGTCCTTGATTGGTATGAATTCAAGATGAATTGGTGCTTCGTAGGTAAGATCTCGTAAGCGCGCTTCCATTGGAATGAGTGGTCTTTCTGTTCCATCTGCTTCTTTCACCACGGGTCGTCCAACACGGATACGGCCAAATTTGATTTTGTATCCTTCGATTTCAGGATAGATATAACCGCGTTCCATTTCTTCCTGTTGCCCGATCACTGTACTATCTACAATGTTTTGTAACCGACGATTCAAAAAATCATTGTACGAAGCGATTTGGTGATTTACAATACTTCTATCTTTATAAAAAGCATCAACGAGTTCTCTCATTTTCTATTACACCTGATCATTTATTATCTTCAACTACTAAACGATAAGCCGTTGATTCTTTGGCAGTATAACTCTCACGAGTAATTTTAACGATTTCTCCTGATTCTGCACCAATAGACAGTGCTACAGGGTCAGTAGTTAACATTTTAGGGAGTTGGCTTGGTTCAATATGATATTCAGTTAAAAGCTGCTGTTTTTCCTTATCTGTTAAAATGACATGATCCGGAACCAGCTCATGTCTAGTTATATTTTTAAGAGGTTCAATCTTTTTCTTTTTTGCCATATGGTAAGGAATCCTCCTGAGGGTATTCGATGGGATTTTTTTGATGGATGAACGGGCCTGAAGGGATTCGAACCCTTGGCCACCTGGTTAAAAGCCAGATGCTCTGCCTAGCTGAGCTACAGGCCCAATGGTATGCTAAATATTTGTTTCTTCTGAGAATTTCCATGATTAAATAACTAAATATATTTCAAGCTCTTCCTCATTATTATTGAATAGCCTACCCGGTATACTGATTCCCGTATTTATACGTTGTGGGGTGTGGACATTTTTCCTCCTGTTTGAACAATGGTATTTTCCTTCTTTTTTTTGTAATGTTAGAATCCTGGAGGATATGATGAATGAATCTCTCTAGCAAGTGGTGAAAGAACGAGTTGATTGATATGTTTTTTAAAAGTGATTTCATAGTCTTCAAACAATGGATTTCTTCCTAGAAGCACAGGGATGTCCTCGCGGGTAGACACATGGATTTCCTTTTGAGGATATAGTGTGTGATATTTTTCTTTCCCGATAGCCATGTCTACTTTGGCTTTGTACAATGAAGCAGTCCCACCAGCAGTGTCAACATCACAGGCTTTTTCTAGTTTTAAACCAAGAAATGTTGCGATAGGTAACGGGATGACGATGAAATCTCCTCCTGAATCAAGTAAAGATTCAATGAGTGGTGTCTTACGATCATTATTTCGAAACCGTACTGGTATGATTGGATAATCCTGATAATCAAAAATGAGTTCTTTTATTGCCTTCATATCTTATTATTCCATTCCCATCATCGTATCTTTTAATCACTTATAAAGTATATTAAACTAATCAATATGTTATACTGCTTTTTCTATTGTGAATACAAATCGTGTTTTTGAATGTTTTCTATGATTTTTTGCAAATGGTATTGTTTTTTCTGCTAGATTTTTGATAAAATCATGCAGATCAGGTTCTAGGTACTCTTTGGTGTAATTGTTTATGTTATCATTTGTTTGATCTTGGTTATTTTTTCATCGTGCAATTGACTATTTCTGCGATTGATTTACCCTATGGTTCTTTTTATTGTTTGTAAACTGTTTCTTCATATGAACGGTTTTTCATTTTTTATGGAGATATATGATTGAGGTTTTCAATAGCCACTGTCATATTACGATTAATTGCTGATATGTCTAAGAAAAGTTGTTGTGATGGTATACGTACCAATTTTTTTAACTGTTTCTCATGTTACTTATCTAGTAGTATTTCTCGTGGGTTTGTTTTTGCTAATATCTTTGAAATTTTGACGCTATCATTTGAAATTTTTTCGTTTTGATATTTTTTTTGAGCTAAAAGAAGCATATCCTCAACGTTAGCACTATGATCTATTATTTCGTTATTGAAAAGAAGAACCCATTCACCTTCAGCTAATCCCTCGGTGTTTTTTCCTGGTTTCATACGATTAGTTGATAGGATGCATTCTCTTATAAACGTTATGTGTGCTGAGGTTGAGTTTACTCTCGATTTTAATGAGTCTATCATATTTTTTTCTGGTATTGATGGATTCACTACCGTTTTCCGTTCTGATTCGTTTGATTTAATTCACTTGAATCGAAAATTATTTAAAGGATAACTTGCAAGTATAATGTGGTTTTACTATTCAGGGAATGTGTTGAACATTCATTCAAATGAGAAATGCAGGAAGAGGCTATGCTATGAATATTATAACGCTTGAGAATTTATCAACAGCAATTGCTAATCGTATTGGGATAGACATCGAGGAAGCACGTAGAGATGCAGGTTTTGTTCTCGATATCTTTGGATTTGATGACCGGGTAATCGATAACGTGTTAGATCCCGAAGATAGACAATTGTTCTATATTTTGGAAGAAGAAGGAATGCTTACAACTGAGCGAGAGGAAACCACATTGTATGATGGTCGTGAATGGCGAACTCATTACTGGCAGATCAAAAAAGAAACCATTCTTCGCTATGCTGATGAGGCAATGCCGACAAATAGAACGGTTATGTTCGGAGATCGCAGAGCAATAGATCCGATTAGTGATAACTCTGATGAACATGTATATCAACAAATGGATGAAGACCTTTGGACTCGACGTATGCCAGAATAAAAACTAATGATTAAATGTAATTCAACAGACGGATATGGAACGATACATTTAACCTTCTAACTTTTTTTCCTTCATTACAAACATTAATATTACTGTTTTTGTTTCATAACAAAAAAACCAAATATGTCAATACTAAGTTGACAGACGGTATAACTAAAAATAATCAAATAAATTGGGGAGTTACACATGGTAAAAAGAAAGATTATCTTAAGTTCTGAATCAGTTACTGAAGGCCATCCTGATAAAATGTGTGATATCATTTCAGATTCCATTCTTGATGAAGCACTCAGACAGGATAAATATTCAAGAGTTGCTGTTGAATCAGCAACCAAGAATGGTGGTGTTATGGTCTTTGGAGAGATGACAACAAAAGCGTATGTTGATATTCCGCGGGTTGTCAGAGCAGCTATTAAAGATATTGGATATACAAATTCACAATATGGTATTGAATCAGAGACTTGTAGTGTATGGGTGCAAATCACAGAACAAAGTCCGGATATTTCACAGGGGGTCTCTGAGGGGCATGGATTGTATAAAGAACAAGGTGCTGGAGATCAAGGAATGATGTATGGGTATGCATCAAATGAAACCAAGGAATTAATGCCATTACCTATATCTCTTGCTCATAAACTCACAAAAAAACTTTCTGATACTCGAAAAGATGGTGAAATCGTATATTTACGACCTGATGGAAAATCACAGGTAAGTATTGAATATGATGAAAAAGGAAAACCAATCCGTGCTGATACTATCCTTGTTTCTACTCAACATGATAGTGGAACCTCACATGAAAGAATCAAAAAAGATATCGTTGAAAAAGTCATCCAACCAGTATGTAACAAATGGGTTGATAAGGATACTGTGTTTCATGTGAATCCAACAGGTGCCTTTGTCAGAGGTGGACCTTATGCTGATGCAGGTCTCACAGGTAGAAAGATCATTGTTGATACCTATGGTGGCGTAGGCCGTCATGGAGGTGGAGCTTTTTCAGGTAAAGATCCAACTAAAGTAGATCGAAGTGCAGCATATGCTTGTCGGTATATAGCAAAGAATATCGTTGCAGCAAAACTAGCTGATAAATGTGAAGTTCAACTTGCGTATGCAATTGGTGTTTCCAAACCTGTTTCCATCAACATTGACTGTTTTGGAACAAATAAGATTTCCGTTGATACGATTCATTCTTTAGTTGAAGATTTTTTCCCATTGATACCCGGAAAGATTATTGAACATTTTGATTTGTTGAGGCCAATTTTTACGAAAACTGCTGCATATGGTCATTTTGGCAGAAATAATCCAGATTTTACTTGGGAGAAAACCGATAAAGCAAGTTTACTTCGAAAAGAAGCAGGGTTAAAATAACCCTTTATTTTTTATTTTCATTCTTGATTCTTAATACTTAATTGGATTGAACCTCCATATATCTATAACATTAACTTTTTGCTTTTTGACTGTCCAACTTAGGATATTTATGGAATAATATATTAAATGATAAAAAAACATTATATATTTAAGTGAGAAGAAATATTCACCCATGATATCAAAAGAAAAGTTGCATCACCACGAAACATGTTTGTTGATGTACTGATACCCAGATGATGTTTAAGGAGAATTACAGTATGGTTGAATTTGAAACGATTAAAGCTGAAGAGGTAAAATTTGGACGAAATAACTTTATCGAAATTTCACGAAAAAAAGCAGTTACTGATAATAATGAAACCGAATTTATCTCAATTGCTCGAGGATTTTACTTAGCCGATGGAGAAAAAGGATGGAAATCATCAATAACACTTCCATCTGAAGAAGAAAAACGAGAAAAAATCGCGGATTTAATTAAAACGATATAGACTCGATTTTTCCAATTATTTTTTTTCCAACCATCTTTTTTTTACTTTTTTTCTGTAAGAATCACTCGTTGTAATGATTTATCTTTTTCACAAGGAATTGTTTCAAGGATATTTTCAATAATATATTTCTTACCGGGTTGTATTGCTTTGTTGGTACAAAGATCGTAATACGGACAAAGAGGTTCATCACATTCCTTCTTATCAAGAGTGATTGCACTCCCCTTCGTATATTTTTTATCAATAGCGGTTTCAATCGGTTGTTCTTCTACCTCAACAACAATGGCATCTCCCTTATGAACCGTACAACTATGTCGTTTATCTCGGACATTAGTAATTTTATATCGATGATATTGTTTAAGATTAAAACAAATATTTTTCAATTTACAATTCTTACAATCATTCTGAGGACCAATAAAAATAAATTCTTCATCCTTTTTCGCTAGTTCTTCACCAATAATAGTAATCGATGTCATATGTGATTAAATCACTCCGGTTTTCTTCGCAAGGGTTCTTGCTGCTTCTTTTGTCAACCCATGTTCTCCAAGGATTGTATAGCGTTCAGGTCTTATTTCTGTTGCCCTTACCAATGCTTCAATGATTTTTTTCTTTGAAATACCCAGTTCTTCAGATGTTGTTGGCGCTCCGATCTTTTGTAGCGTTTCTTGCATCAACTTCCAATCGCCACCATGAAGATACATCATCATGACCGCTCCTATGCCACATTGTTCACCATGCAACGGTAATTGTTTCCGTCGGCCTTTTAACATGATGCCCGGTCCAAGATGATCAAGCATATGAGAAAACATATGTTCTGCTCCTGAAGCTGGCCGAGTTGATCCTGCAACACTCATAGCAACACCTGAAACAATCATTGCTTTTACCGCAAACCACACGCTTTTTTCAACATCTGGTTTTATTTCACCCGCGTGTTCAATGATTAGTTGTGCAGCTGTTTCAGCAAGCACTGCAGCATGACTGCTGTACTCCTCATGTTTTAATCGATGAGCAAGATTCCAATCCATAACCGCTGGAATATTTGAAATAACATCAGCACAACCAGCTGCAAGCATTCGATAAGGTGCTTTATTAATGATTTCAGTATCTGCAAGAACAGCTAATGGACTGGATGCGTTTTTAGAAACATTTCCTTTACGATGTTTCAATGATGCTCGGGGTGAAGCGATACCATCATGGGATGCACATGTAGGAATGCTAACAAATGAACGAGACGTTTCATGCGCTGCAAATTTACCCACATCAATAACACTTCCTCCTCCTACTCCAAGTAAAATTTCAATATCATTCTCCGCAACAAAATTAATCACTGAGTTGACTTGATTAATCGAAGGTGAAGAAATCTGTTTTTCAGAAACCGTATACTCATTTTTTTTCAAAATTTTGACGATTTTGGTCCCTGCAATCTTTTTTGTTTTTTTATCATATACCACTAAGGCATTATTGCCTCTACTTATCCGATTACAGAGATCTGCAACTTGAGAGATTGTCTTATGCCCAACGATTATTTCCCGGGGAAAAACCATCATTTTTGATTTTGTAAATCGTCGCATTAAGAGTAGTATAAACCATGCCTTTAATATATTATACTTTCCTTCCCATGTTTCGTTATGCGTCTACAATCTTATCTATCAGAAAACAAGTTTTTTCGTGCTGGAATTATTGCTGCTAGTGCATTAATTCTTTTTTTTCTTCTTTGGTATTTTTTCCCAGAATTAGTGTACGATCAGTTTATTTGGAAGTATTTTTGGGGACCAATTTCATCAGACGGGCTTAACACTCCGATGACCTATCGCGGCGTTGATGCAGCTCCAAAGTTTACACTTATCTCAGAATTCGTTTATGGTGTGTTTGTTGCTGGAGCATTATACGGATTGTATAAGTTATTAAAAAAATTCAATGTCACTGTTGATTTTTCTTTTTTCCTTGGAACATTTCCATTTATCGTTTATGGGTCGGTAGCTCGGGTTTTAGAAGATGCACAATTGTTTACCGAACCTCTTGTTTTTTGGTTTGTAACTCCTTTAATTTATATTCAAACACTTTTGTTTGCCTTAGTGGCATTGGTCATTGGTGTGTATTTTCATGACGTAAAAAAAATTACTCGATTATCAGTTCAACAAATTATGGGGATCAGCGGGAGTGTATTACTTCTTCCTTTTGCATACTATGTTGTTCTTTGGATGAGTGGTGGAGCATGGAACGGGTCAAATGAGATTTTTCCAAATGTGGTTGTATTGGTCAGTGTTATTTGTATTGTTATCATGTTGGCAGTTTATGCGTTGTCTAAGTACGGTCAATCATATTGGAAAGAACTTAGTTATTTTTCTACGCCATTTAATCTGAGTATGATCTTTGGTCACCAGTTAGATGGCATTGCCACATACATAAGCATCTATGATCCGTTGCAAATGGGACTTCCAACATATATTGAAAAACATCCAGCTTCAGATATACTACTGCAGATCTGGCCGCCGTTGTTTCCTATCGTAAAATTTTTACTGATTATTGGAATTATTTATGTGATTGACATTCTTTACAAAGAGGAATTACAATCGCAAAAGATCTTTGTTAACCTTTTAAAAATTGGAATATTCATTCTTGGATTTGCACCAGGATTAAGAGATCTTCTCAGAGTAGCAATGGGGGTATAATACGTTTGAAGTCAAGGCGTCATCCTGATTGGTTAAAGGTTCCACTTGGTGGTGGAAAAAGATATGCAGCTGTTCGCAGACAACTTCGCTCAGCTCAGGTTCATACCATTTGTGAAGAGGCTAAATGTCCTAATATCGGAGAATGCTTTAATAGAGGCACAGCGACCTTTCTCATCTTAGGAGATACATGTACTCGTAATTGTGCGTATTGCAATGTTAAACACGGAAAACCTCAAACCCTTGATTCAAATGAACCAAAACATATTGCTGAAAGCGTAAAACAACTAGGATTATCATATGCGGTGATTACGTCAGTTACTCGAGATGATTTAGATGATGGAGGTGCAGAGCATTTTTTTAATACCATTAAAGAAATCAAACAGATGAATCCCACTTGTAAGGTTGAAGTGCTCATACCTGATTTTAACGGAGATGTTGATGCATTAGACAAAGTACTTTTAGCTCAACCAGTGATGTTGAATCATAACATTGAAGTTGTTTCATCATTGTTTCAAACCATGCGTCCACAAGGAGATTATGATCAAAGCTTACAAGTTCTTAAGGAAAGTAGACGATTACATCCAAATATTCCAACGAAATCAGGATTCATGATAGGACTTGGAGAAACAACCGAAGAGATCTTAGGTTTACTTGATGATTTACGATCTGTTCATGTTAATTATTTAACCATTGGACAATACTTACAACCAACAACAAAACATGCTAAGGTAAAAAAATATTATACGCCATCTGAATTTGATTTTTTTAAAAAAAAAGCATTAGAAAAAGGATTCATTCATGTTGAATCCGGTCCACTTGTTCGTAGTTCCTATCGAGCTGAACAATTTATTTGAAGAGTACCAATGATTTTATCAACGTGTTTATAAATGGGAATCTGTTTTTCACCTCTATTATGAAAATGAAATCAGTTTATAAGGTTCCAGATGGAAAACTTATCAAAATTTTTTTAGAATATAACCTGCCTGTGAAAACTATTAAATCTATTACCATTGCAGGGGATTTTTTTGCTTATCCTGAAGAAAGCATTCAGCAACTTGAACAATTATTACAGGGAAAACCTCTTGATGAAAAAAAATTAGAAACCATGATTAAAGATTTTGTAAAGGATAATCAAGTTGAATTCATTGGGGTTTCGCCCGCATCGATTACTGATGCGATTATGAGGTGTAAATGATGACTGAAGAATGGAGATTATTACAAACTGGTTTTTTATCAGCTGCTGAAAATATGGCTATTGATCGAGCTGTCCTTGTTGCACATAGTAAAGGATATGTGCCTCCCACAGTTCGTTTGTATGGGTGGAATCCTGCAGCTATTTCTATTGGTTATTTCCAACAACTCACCGAAGAAGTGGATTTAACTGCTTGTGATGAGGAACACATTGATTACGTTCGCAGGATAACTGGTGGTGGTGCTGTATTTCATGAAGATGAAGTGACCTATAGTTTTGTTATTAATGAAAAACATCCTCAGATTTCAAAAAATATTTTGGAAAGTTACAAAACCATTTGTCTAGCTATTATGAATGGGTTAGATTTTTTAGGGGTAAAAAGTACGTATGCACCGATTAATGATATTTTAGTGAATAATAAAAAAATATCTGGGAATGCACAAACAAGAAAACAAAAAACCGTGCTTCAACATGGGACCATACTGACAGATGTTGATGTGGATAAAATGTTTCGATTGTTAAAAGTTCCAAATGAAAAAATAAAAGGAAAAATGATTGCTAATGTAAAAGAAAGAGTTACATCATTAACCCATGAATTAGGATCAGATTTTTCCTTTGAAGATGTTAGTAACGCTTTAAAAAAAGGATTTGAAGAAACCTTTGATGTCACATTTACTGATGGAATGCTTACCGATGAAGAAAAAAAGTTAGCCACATCATTTCAAAAAACAACATTTGGATCTAAAAAATGGAATCATCAACGATGATTAATGAAAGATTATTATTTCGAATGGGCGGATTATGAACATTAGAGCAATCAAAGTCAATTCATTCACCTCAGAAAAAGAGGGGGGCAATCCTGCGGGAGTCGTTCTGAAACCTTCTGGTTTAATACCAGATCAAATGAAGAGGATTTCAGATCTTTTACAGGTTTCTGAAACTGCTTATGTTTTTCCAAGTAAAAATGCTGATTACCACGTTCGATTTTTTAGTCCGGCTGTAGAAGTCGACCTTTGTGGACACGCTACCATTGCAACATTTACGGTTCTTGGAAATCAAATGCAATCAAAACCTAGTTCTAATTCACTCAGATTGACTCAGCAGACAAAAGCAGGAATCCTTCCGGTACAAATTCAATTCAAAAATACTGCTGAAGTAGATAGTGTTTTTATGAAACAAAAGAATCCAATTTTTGAACCAGTGTCTTTTAGTTTCCAAACACTTGCCGAAACGTTAATGATTGACACTGAAGAATTATGTTCTGATCTTTTACCAGAACGAGTTTCCACAGGATTATTCACGCTTCCTGTTTGTGTTTCATCGTTTTCTGTTTTAAAAAATATGAAACCTGATTTTCACAGAGTAAAACGATTCTGCCGTAAACATCAGGTGGGCAGTTTACATGTGTTCACATTTGACACCATTGAATCAAAATCATTGTATCACGCTCGAAATTTCGCACCATTATATGATATCAATGAAGACCCCGTGACCGGTACTGCAAACGGAGCGGTATGTAGTTATTTACGCCGTCATCAAATGACTCGTTCAACAGAGATTATCTGTGAACAAGGTGATATCATTAACAAATCTGGACGAGTGACTGTCAAATTTTTGAATGACTCGGTGTGGGTAGGAGGAAAAGCTACGGTTGATGAATCAGTGGATTTAACTGTGTAATCCCGTTGTCTAGTTGAGGAGTCTTGCTTTTTTACCAATCCGATTCATCAAAATAAGTTAGATCTAAATCATCCCAATCATCGAAATCATTCATGCCACGTGATCCATCAGAATAATCAACCATGCGAAACATGTACCCATAATTCATCACACTTCGATATGGTAACCATTTCCACCAGTCCAACTGCCAAGGATACTTTCCATCCTGATCATCTACCCCGGGATTTATGATGCCTAGTGAATGTCCACATTCATGCATATATGCACTAGCAAATACAACATCCGTATCTAACCAAGGCTGTGTTTTTTTCTTTTCGCTTAATCCTTTATATGATATCTGATAACGATTAGATCCAAATGCATTACCGTTGGCTGCAGAGCATTGATAGACAACGACACCGTAATGAAATACGCCTTTTCTCCAGTTATCCTCATCATTATGTAAAAAATAATCTTCGTATATCTGTTGCAATTCGTTGTTAAAATCACTTCCCCATCTCATCGTGGTTTCTTCATCAAAAGGTATCATTTCAGACTCTGTTTCCTCCCAACTACCATCATCAAGATGATACACAATGTTTTGTTTATTGTATGCAGTACGCAATAACTCCTTTGATTTTTCAGGAAGCATACTAGCAGGTTGACCATTGGGTCCAGCTTTCATTTGATCAAGTTCAACAAAAAGATCTTTTCGGAATGGATCTGATCCCCATTCTGCGGTTTTATATTCTTCAATATTGGTTAAACTATCCATATCCGGGTCAAGGTTTTCATGATCCTCCCATTCTAATGGATTGTAAAACCAGTAATGCTTGATGGTTCCATCTCGCCAATTCTCATACATAAAATGACCCCATTTATGTTCCCATTCAATAGGAACCCCATCTTCATCCATGTCTTCTCCACGATTATCAATGGTTGGATCTGTGTCATATATATTTACTTCTGTCCAATAAGGAATTCCGTCATTGTCATAATCATTTTGATAGATGTCAAACCAGAGTTCACAATCCTTATTATTTTGATAGATACTGCCATCATCGCATCCATTTAACCGACCATAACCACTTTCATCTGGATAATACCATCCTATATCATGATTAACAAAATCGTCTCCGAACCAGTGACCAGTTTTAATGCTGTATTGAATATCGATATCAAAGTTCTCTTGGTAAGTATCCCAGTTATTGCTCAAATCACAAAGCACATCACCGGAGGGATTTGCATCCCATAATTGAATGGTGATATTTACGATTTCAGTTTCATCTGGAACATCAACAGTCACAGAAAACGGCGTATCATACAAATATTTTGTATTCTCCCATGTTTCACTTATAAATTCTTCATCGTTCACAATGATTTTAACAAAAAAATCAGGATCACTTCCTACATCGATTTTGTCAATTGGAAATAGTCCTAGATCAGTCTTTTCCAAGGTTCTAATACTTTTGATGTCGATAGTTATTTCTATGTCTATTAAGGGATCTAAATCATCGTTTTGTTGATTACTTAATGCGATGGATGTGGTAGAAGCAAGGAGGAATCCCAAAGTTAACAGCAAAGAAATAGTTTTATATTTCACATTTTTCATATTAAAATTTGCCCCACAAATATTAAATTATTTTTTGTCAAATAGTTATAGTAATCTAGATATATTAAAACATTTTGATTTCTAATTCGTCAAAATGTTAAATCTGATAATATTTAAATAAAAAAACCGACATATTGTAAAACATGTTAGATGATAAGGATCGTAAAATTCTTAATGAATTAACGAAAAACTCAAGAAAATCAACAAAGCAAATCGCCGAAAATATTCATATTCCAAGGGTTACAGTTCATGATAGAATTCAAAAAATGGTGAAAAATGGTATTATCAAAAAGTTTACAATTTTACCTAATTATGAAAAACTTGGGTTAATGACAACCGTTTATGTGTTTGTTGCATCAAATCCATATGAATCCAAAATATCAATTTCTGAAATTGCCCAAAAGATTAAATCATTTCCTGGAGTATATGAAGTTCATATCATTTCCGGTGAATATGATATTCTTTTAAAGATTAGAGGAAAATCATTTGATGATGTTGGTAAAAATACTATTGCTAAAATCCGTCAGATTTCGGGAATTGGTCGAACATTTACCTGTCCTTGTTTTACAACGGTCAAAGAAGGGTGATCTTAGAATTTTTTCTTCACATATTCAAGGAGTTTTTTGTCACTGAGTTTTACACTTGCTGGACCTATTCGAACAAAAAAATAATCGTCATCGTTCATGTTTAGAAATACTGGTTTATGACTTTTCATGCAATTTACTTTTAGAATCGTTTTTTCTTCATCCATTTGAATAAGTCTGGATTTTATAATTGGAAGATATTGATTTCCAATGTGGTTTTGAATAAGGTTTGTGTAATGTTGATAGAATTTATCATTATTTGAAAACCCGTCGTGATCTATTCCAATGACTTTTCCATCATCTGCGACACCAATAAGAAGTGTTCCTCCATCAGTATTTAAAAAAGCGGTAATCGTTTTAAGTACAGATAATTCTATCTTTTTATCTGGTTTTTTTGTGTGTAAATTTGTTCTGAGACTTGATTTAAATTCTAGTTGTTCGCTCTCTCCTTGTTCTATCTGTTTAACTATATCTTTTGGTTTTACTTCTGTTTCAATGAACAGATCGGGGTTCTTTTTCATAAATGCCTTTAATAAATTTTGTAAAATTCTTCCCTCACCATATGTTAAATAAAGATATTCTGCTGTTGATACAACACCGGCTCCAATTATAGTAAATAATAAGCCAATTGGGGCATAATTTTTAGATATCGTATCGAATTTTATCTTGGCTATTGTTTGTAATAAAAAAATAAAGACTGTCCATATTGCTCCGGTTGCAACAGAAAAACTAAATGAGAACGCAGTGATAAGAATTGGACTTGTTTGAATCCTGCTGTTGTAGTACAGAATATACATTAGGAGAAAGCCAAATATTCCAAAAAAGATTCCAAGGATGAATTGAACGAGCAGCCCAGAAAAAATTTTTTCTCCAAGAACAGTAGTAAATAATGAAAGAATATATAAGAGTTCAAAAGGGAGAGGTAATGAGATGGAAAGTGTTCTTCTAATTATTGATGGAGCGAAGCTAAGTAAGAATACAATCATATAAAAAAATTGGAATGTTGATCTATCGGATGTTAATTCTAGTGCTATTAATAAGAGGAGAAGTATGCGGAAGAACCATAACAAATAAAACCGTTTTTTATCTAGTATTCTGTATTCTTTTTTATTCACTAATGCCATGCTTCCTCAAGGTTGGGAAAAGATGAATTTGGTTGATAAATATTGGCATATTTTTTTTCTTAGGAACAAAGAGATTATTTTTTGACCAAACAGCATTTGAAGGTATATTAAAATATATATTTTTAAATGTCTAAAAAATATTTTTTTCTTCTAATGAAAATTGTTTCCCATCAGATGCAGCAATAACGTTTACTCCAGTCTTTTCAGATAACTTTTCAGCTATCTTCCAAGGTTTTGATCTAATCATGGTCATACCAAAATGAGTGAGAATACAAAGTTTTGGTTTAATCCTTGAAATTATTTTTTCAGCATCAACAATAGACAAATGATTAATCCCATCTTTTGGTTCAACCAATACCACATTTAATACCAACACATCTGCAGTATAAACAGATGATAATTCCTCAAAATACTTAGTATCAGCAATATATGATAATGTTATATCTGAACCTAAAAACCGGATTCCATATGTTTCAACACCATGAATATGTTGAACTGGAGTTTCAAAAGACAAAGAACCAAGAGAATACTTTTTCCCCTCTTTTAAAACAGTGATTGATTCAATATGATTTCGAAAGTGATGTAAAACCACTGGATCATCATCTAATGCATCAGATGGAGCAAACAATGATCCTTTCTTTGTATGGCCTCCATTAGTCATCGCTTCAATCATAATATTAACATCATTACAATGATCAATATGTCGATGAGAAAGAAGAATTCCATCTAAATCAACGGGATTTAACTTCGGTTGGCTAGATAAACACCGAACTAATGATCCAGGCCCAGGATCGATCAAGAGGTTTATGTCATCCAAAGACAACCACATTCCACCTGATTTTCTGATTTGACGACTTACTGCAAATCGAGCTCCTGCAGTTCCAAGAAATTTTAAGAAATCCACAAATTATCACCGGTTCATTAATATGTTTCCATTTTTTTCAATCTAGAAATAATCACGATCTATCTAATCAAAGATACTTTCAAGAACTATGATCATATTGATAGTTTTTGTTATGGATGACCATTATTTTTGACTGTAAAAGTCATATGATGGAGAATAGATTAAGAATTATTGGGTGAGTTACATGGATTTATATGAATATACCTATGATTTAGTTCGACAAATACCCAAAGGTTTTATTTCCACATATGGGGAAGTAGCAAAAGCATTAGGGGATATCCGGGCTTCACGAGCTGTGGGAAAAATGATGAATGAAAACCCGCACCCTGATACCATGCCATGCTACAAGATTGTTTACAGTGATGGACGAATTGGTGGTTTTGCGTTAGGAAATAAAGAAAAAATTAAACGATTACGAAATGATAATATCACTGTCAAAAATGGAGAAATATCTCATTTTGAAAAGATTTTTTTTAAAGATTTTAAAACCACTTATCCTTTGAAAACCTGCCGAAAAAAACAAGTTCAACTAAGAAAAAAAGTATCCCTAAATAATTCATTAACAGAAAATCAGATATCTACTGTTGCTGGCTTTGATGTTGCATATTCAACAAAAGACTCTAAGCAAGCATGTGTTGCCTGTGTAATCATTGATTATCAAACAAAAGAAATCTTAGAAAAAAAAACGTTATTTCAAAAAACAAAATTTCCGTATATTCCAACATATCTAACCTTTCGTGAAACTCCATTTATTCAACAATTATATGATAACCTTGATATTGAACCATCCGTGCTTATGATTGATGGAAACGGTATTCTTCATCCCTATCAATTTGGTTTGGCCAGTCATACAGGAGTATTACTAAAAAAACCAAGTATTGGAGTTGCAAAAAGTTTACTTTGTGGCAGCCAACAAAAAAATGATACTATCATTTATGATAATAAACTCCTTGGAAAAGCATTCTATGCTCATCAACAAGTAAAAAAACCAGTTTACGTCTCCGTTGGAAATAAGATTTCATTGTCAACCGCAGTAAACGTTGTATCTAAACTGAGCAAATATAAGCATCCTAAACCAGTAAGACAAGCTCATTTTCTTGCAACAAAAACAATCAAAGCAAACTAAACTCTTTACTTGAAACAATAGGTATTTCAAGTTGTTCACACCATTTTGTAAATTTAGATCTTACCGATTTTTTCAATGCCTTTCGATCAAAATAAACGCCACTGACATTTGGTGTTGCTTGAATTGCTTTTTCAAGCATTTCCTTATCAATATGGCCTGGTTTTACATGATAACTTGGAATCATATGTCCAAAAGCAACATTTTTTCGAAAAGCAACTGTTGAAAATCGTGGAGCATAATGTCCTCCGCCGATACCAAGTAACACGGGCATGTACTCAGAATAATCACGTTCATATCTTTTATCATGCAAAACACTGAGTAATGAATCTGCAACTATTCGAGCAGGTTTCTCTTTTTTCCATTCCTCCAATGTACTTCCAACTTCAGCAAATAATGTTGGTGTTGATAAAAAAGGTCCATGATGTGTTACTTCATAGGTTACTTCGTGAGACAGTTTATGTTCTTCAGCTTTATTTTTCATGGTGCGAAGCAAGGTGGTCATCAATCGTGGCATTGACGGAGTAAGTGTTTTTGTTTTCCCACCAAATTTTGCTTCGCCATAGTTACCAATAGGATGAGTGCTTAATGTCGGCTCTCCAGATTTACTACGATGCCGGGAGATAAAAATGATCTGAGATGGCGTAAGATTTAGTTTATCATTTAACTGCTGTTCTAATCCTTCATGAATAATGGTTTTATCCTTAATAGTTACTAAATAAAGATCGGAAAGAGATGAATGATGATAGACTGTTTTATCAAAAAAAGTGTTGATCTTGTCCCACTCATTTAGTTCTAATAATCCTTTTTTAATATTGGTACTTGCTTCGTCTTGAGTTGAGGATACAATAACAATAGTCATAACGGATGCAGCCTTTTTGTTTCTTTTGGGAAACTTGGATAATCCTATTTTAATCCTTTGTTGGCTCACATGTTTGTTCTTGTTCTAATAATTTTTTTAATTTTTCCTTTCGAACTAAAAAATGAATCCGATCTTTAAGAATACATACTTTAGAAATAAACTCGATTTCTCTTGCTTCTGTATTATCGGAAAGTAAACCAGCAACTCTCATTTTATTCAAATAAAAATATATTTATGCTTATAAAGGATTTGTTGTACACCTCTCTCCTGCATGAATGGTTTTTAATAAGAATATGTTTGAATTATAATTCCGTTAAACAAAAAATTTTTATTTGTTATTGCTGTTTTTACTTTGAAGAAAAAAATCATCAAATAAAAACCTATTAGATATTTATTGTGAGAACAAGATGAATCAACTTGCCGCAGGAAAACTGGTTGTCAAAAAATCTAAGTTTTATGCTCATCTTTATCAGATTTCATCAACTCAAGAAATAACTAGTATCATAGAGGATCATCATAAAAAGTATTCAAATGCCAATCATCATTGTTACGCAATTTATTGTTTTGATGAACATGGATCCTGTTGTAAAGAGTTTCAACATGATGGGGAAGTCGGCCATCCAGGGAAAGTACTTTTACAATTATTGGATCGCCATAATCTTACATCTCATGCATTAGTAGTTTCAAGAGTATTTGGTGGAATAAAACTTGGAGTTGGCGGTGTCTCTAGAGCCTTTCGAAAAGCAGGAAACGGAGCGATAGATCTTTACAAAAAAAACTGACCACTATTTTTTTTATTTGTTCCGATTTGCAATAGCCACGATTAAACCTAGTAATATCGGAAATATCGCAATGTAATATAAAACATCTAATGATTTGATAAATGATATAAAATCAATTCCATAGGATTGAACAAGTACAATTGCAACTAAGCTAAGCGGTATGCATAACCCAATTGCTAACGGAACTGCTTCACGATTAACCATTCGCTGTATTCCTTCCATCTTCTCCATAATACAATGGCATAATCAACTGAACCAATCAGTTATGTGTTCATGAGCCATATTGCATTATTATCCTAATATATACTATTGCATTCATCATGACATGTTTGATTAAATGTAATCAGCAATTCTTTTTTTCTTCCGTTTAATCGGAGAGTACTCCAACGTTCCATTATACACTTCATCTGCATCACAAAGTGTGAAATCATCAACGATTTGATCCGGACTATAATCACCATCAATTGTATCCCAATAAATTTCCATAGCCTCTGTGTCCATAGCCATGATAATGCCCTCATATTCCTCTAAATCGCCTGATTCCTTTTTGTATTGACGAACCACTCGTTGACCCGGTTTAAAATTATCATAAAGTGAAGGATATCCTTTTTCATACCTACATTGTTTTTTTTCACTCATTAGTAACTCACCAACTATGTATTAATCATGCTAAATTTTCTCAATAAGAATATTTAAACACTCGCTGGAAGAATATCAAAAAAACTAAAATGTCAAAACAGAAAAAAGATAACATTGAATCAAAAAAATTCTCTTAACTAGTTCAATTATACCAAAAATAATGATATCTTATACACTTTTTTACCAATTTATTAGATTGGATCTGGAGGAATTCTAAGAGGTAAAAAAGGTTGATTCGTAGGTAATTCCCAATGATATAATTGCTCACGATTCACTAACATAAACATAAAAATTGGAAGTGTCGTTTGCATCCAATGATTAAGATGATCGTGTCTTCCATGACCAAACTTTGGTTCATAATCCATAGATAACAATTCAAAGCAGAACGAAGGAATGCGCAATTCCTTAAACGACCAATGATGAGCAAAACCTGCTCCTGAGAAAGAAACATCATCAACATGACAACCTGAATACTCAGAGTTAGCAGATACCCAATCTTCAGCGTAATTATACACATCTTTTTGCTGTTGAGATACGAAGAACTCTGGTTTATAATCAACATTAACCACGGGAATCAATCCATGTAACGCCGTATGACAATTAACATAAAAAGCAAGATTATCTAATGACTCCATGAACAGTTTAAAAGAACGCGTTTCTGGTTCTGAAAATGGTTTTCTTCCACAATTCGTAGAATATTCACTTAACAATATATTTTCTCTAAATGGATGATGAATCACTGGAATTTTAAATCGACCAAACAATGTACCAAGAGGAAAATTCCCACTACGTAATCGTCCAAAATGCACATCAAAATTTCTATTCAAATCAATTCCATTCTCATTCCATCGTTCATCTGATTCCCTGCCATCTGGATTCAAAAGAGGAATTATAAAAATATTTGATTCATTTAATATAGATTTCATCGAAGCATTCTTTTTATTGATAA
>JAGXLH010000071.1 GCA_018334795.1 Thermoplasmatota archaeon | reverse complement strand
GCCGATCTGGTGAATTGACTGAATATACATTTTATTGTGATGATCCAGAGGGAGATAACGTTTCATATTATATCAAGTGGGAGTCTTCTTGTCCCACTGTTTATGGCCCGTTTGAATCATCAGTATCTACACCGTTATCATATCTTTGGGGAAAAAGTGGTTTTTATACTATTTCATTCAAAGCAGTAGATACATATGCAGCGGAGAGTGAAATTGTTTATTTTGATATTGTTATGCCTATGAAGAATAATGAAAGATACATTTCATTTTTAAATTATGTGTTTGATATTTTTTATGAAAAATAACTTATATAGAAAAAGATTTGTTTAAAGATTATAGAGTCTTTGAATGCCAATTAGAATCATGTTAATCCCGATTGCTCCTACAAAAAAACCAGTTATTCAAAGGAGTATTCCCATACTTTTGTTAAATGCTATTCGTAATCGTTTTTGCATGATGTGGTCTCGAATGAATTTTAATGCGAGGATAATCGTAAAATTAAGGACGAGGATGAGTGGAAGAAGAAGCATATTAGTGAGAAATGTGTGTTCTTCTGATGCAAGAATTGCTAGAGATATTGTTCCTGCTCCAACCATGAAGGGCATAGCAATCTCAGCTGCTAAATCATCAAGGCTTCCACGAAGTTGTATGAGTGCTTTTTTTCCTTTGACAATGTAAAAATAGGCGAAAGAGAAGATGACGATGCCACCAAATATTCTGAATGAATTAAATTCTATTTGGAATAAATATGTAAAAATGAAATCCCCTGATAGAATAAAGAAAAGAATGATTACATAGGAAATAAAGCTTGCTTTGGTGAGGACGAGGAAAAAATCTTTTTGTTTTAAATCTTTCATCACTGGATTTAGATAAAGGAATAACGCAAAAGGATTCATCATTACTAAAAATGAGAGAATGGTTTTAATCATAATTATCATTGAATCGCAGCTTGTTAACATTAAAAATAAGTGATGGGGGAATTGATGAATTATATAGTAGAAAGAACGTATTTTTCCACATGAAATAGAGGGGGTTATATATTTGCGATTGTTAACTATATATATCTGGGATTTAAGAAGATATCAGAGAGGAAAAAATCAAAAAAGGAGATCATTCTTTTTGGTATTTTAATGGCAAATACAAAATATAGAAAACTAACACATATTCAATAGCAGCAACGATTAATACTGCTTGTATCATCCATCCTTGAAGCATATAATGCATTAATGCCAAAAGCAAAGTTACAGCAAATGCAATAATCGCGTAAATCACCGTGCGTTGATTCTTTGTTCGATTTTCAAACATAATACTACCAGTCAAGCAAACAATTCATATAAAGGTTATCAAAAATCATTTAATGCTCTTTTGAATACTTCCTTTTCATGCAGCAAGTTCTCATCTTTGATTATGACGGAGTCATCGTAGATTCTCTTCCAATCTTTATGACCTATTTCATTAAAGCATGCAAACAACATGGACACCCTGAAATCGCTACAAAACAAGAATTTCTACAATTGTTCAATGGTAATATGTTTGATCAAATGATGAAAAAAGGAATGGATAAAAAAACAATCCTAAAAATCGTTTACAAGTTAAAGGAAGGTTTAGAAAAACATCGTAATGAAATCAACATATTCCCAAACATGAAAAAAGTACTTGAAAAACTCTCCAAACATCATAGACTTATCATTTCTACATCTAATGAAACTGCTGTTGTAAGTAACCATCTTAAAAGAATCCATATGATTGGCTTATTTGACGATATTTATGGGTCTGACGTTGAGCCAAGCAAAGTGAAAAAGATACAAATAATTCAAAACGATGATTCTGAAAAAAAATATTCATACATTGGAGATACCATAGGTGATATCCTCGAAGGGAAACAAGCCAAAGTTCAAACCATTGCGGTTAGTTGGGGATGGCATACAAAAAAAGAATTACTGAACGTAAAACCAGATCACATCGTTGATAACCCTGTGGATCTACTATCACTTTTTACAGAAGGATCTTGAATTAAACTCAAAACAATCAAGATTAAACCAAAAATCCTAATTTATGCTGTACATCACTTCTTTAGGAAAGTACAAAAATTAGTTCATTTTTAAGAGCAAGACAGATTGTTTTGTACACAAAAGATTTAAATAACCTACCTAATAAAGGTTTACGTGCTGTCGATGTTACAGTAAGGATATATAGGTGAAAACTATGACTGATGAACTAGCTGACGAAAACGTGATTTATGTAGGAAACAAACCACCAATGAGCTATGTGCTCGCCGTAGTAACAGAATTTAAGAAAGACGACGCAAAGGATGTAGTTATCAAAGCAAGAGGACGTGCAATAAGCCGTGCAGTTGACACCGCTGAAATCGTCCGTAACCGATTCGTTACCGAGGCAAAAGTCGACAAAATAGAAATCGGAACTGAAAGCGTAACCAACGATGAAGGAAGAACACATAACGTTTCCTCAATCGAAATACACTTAGTCATCGAGTAAGACAGAAGGAAAAGAATTCAATTCATTGGATTGAATAGCATCATCTAAAAAACTGGGATAGTTTCATTCCATCCCATTTTTAAATTATTTTATGTTTTGATACCCTCACACTCCATGACTTTTTTAAGATTTTAATCTGACATTTACCACAAACAACGAAATAAAAGAGGTAACTTTTATAAACAATAATGAATTTATACTATTAAGGAGAAAAAATCCACATGGCAAACACATTCGAAAAACACAAAGATCGTCGCATTAAGGAAATCCATAAACGCGTCCTCAATTTCCAAAAAAAGAAAAAAAATTAATGAAAAAAACAGGAAAAATCGAATTTTTTTCAACCCTTATTATAATTAGCAATAATAAATCTGAAAATAGATAAAAAATTTTGAAAAAGGCTTTTTTATTTATCCAATAATAGTCTTGTAAATATCCATAGTTCGGCTAGTTATTTTCTGCCAAGTGAATAACTCTAGTATCCGATTGCGGGCATTTTCACCAAATCGATTCCATTCATCTTGACGGCCGAGTAATTCTTTTACACCCCATGCAACATCATTAGGATCATTTGGGTTAATATGGATACCACATTGTCCATCCCCTTCAGCAACAACTTGTTCACGCATGCCTGTGACACCACGAGCACCAACTACCACTGGCTTTTTCATAGACATCGCTTCAGTACAAACAATGCCAAAAGGTTCATACAACGATGGAAGAACAACTAAATCACTGGCAGCATAATGATAAATACGTTCTTCTTCAGAAACAAATTCCGTTCGAAACACTACATGATCTTGAACATCGATTTCTTCCACTCTTTTTTTAAGGGATTCCTCTAAATCACCAACACCAAGAACAACAAGTTTTACTTTTGGATATGATGAAACAATATCTGGCATTGCCTCAACAAGCTGAGAAATACCTTTCACGGTAACAAGTCTACCGATAAAAAACAGAAATATCTCATCATCCTTTATTCCATATCGATGACGGAGTTGTTTTATTTTCTCTTCTCCAACATTTGATAAATCATACTTTTCAGGATCGATTCCATTCCAGCAAACATGAATCTTATCTTCTGGAAAACCTAAACCAATCAATTCATCTTTCATCGCATAAGATACGGTAATCACTCCATCAGCAATATCACCACCATGTTTTTCGATAGATTTAATTGTTGAAGACCCGCCACCTACACTTCGCCCATGTTCAGTTGAATGAACGTGAAAGACTAGTGGAGAATGCAATGATTGTTTGGCCATAATTCCACCTAAAATACCCAACCAATCATGAGCATCAATAATATCAACCTGTTTCTGATTTGAATGATTCCATTCATCAACTAGTTTTGAAGCAGACAAGATATTATATCCTAAAACCGTTGAAAAAAATGAAAGATGATCTCCCCATTGCTGCAAATCATTATTTGAAACTAACGATAATTCGTTAGTGAAATCAACAAGTTTCGGACGGAAAACTGAAATACCATTCCAGGTATCGAAAGGTTTCATAGTATTTTGATCATTAACTGCAAATACCTGAACATCATTACCCATAGTTTTTTGTTGTTTTGTTAGTTCTGTTGCAAAGGTTCCAAGTCCACCCCATATTTTCGGTGGAAATTCCCATGAGAAATGAGCAACAGATACCTTACCATTGTGCTGATTTTGATTCATCATCCCAACCACACTTCTTCCAAAGTAAAGCAATGCAGGTTTATAAATCAGTCGATAATCTCGCAGTCATAATAATCTTTTTTTCAAAAAATGACATATCACACATATTAAAGAAAAGAGAACTGTTTTTCAAAGCAATAGAGAAAACCTAAAAATGGATAAGATTTAACTAAAAAATATCTAATTGAGAAGGTAATTTCTTTTTACGACTTAAAAAACGAGCTTGATTTTTTCGATAATGATATTTGACATCAGCTTTTTCATCTTGAATATCCCAAGGACTTATGATAAGTAGATCATTACTTCTGATTCGACCCATTCGTCGTTTCCGGCCTCCAGGAATTCGAGCAAGCCGAGATTTTCCATCTCCGCAAATAACGTTCATTCGAGATCCGCCAACAACACGTTCGACTATAGCAAACATTTCATTGTCTTTTCTCCTAGGCATCGGTACTCTGATAACTTCTTCAGTTTGTGGTTTCTTATTTTTCATGTAATCACGTGCAAATGTGCTTTTTCCGCAACAGGCCTTATTGAAGATGAAACTTTATTAATGTTTTGGTACCTTTGGTTCGTAAAATCCAATAAATAAAATTTCAAAAATTATATTCAATAATTTAATAAGGAAGTAAGATTTCATTTTATTGAAAAAATAATAGGCATTGATTAAGCATGAAAGAAATCTATAATAAAAGCCAACAGAGTCTTGCAAAAAAAATGGAAGAAAATCCGTCATTAAAAAAATGGACTGATTGGAAGTGGCAAATAAAACATTCAATAAAAAACTTAGATACGTTTGAAAAACTCACGGGAATTTCTTTTTCAAAAAAAGAACGGGAAAAATTCGAAAAAACAATTCAAAAGTTTCCTATGTCAATTACACCATATTATCTTTCTCTAATTGATAGCGAGGAGTATAAGTATGATCCTATTTTTAAACAATCATTTCCTGATCCCTCTGAATTAAAAATTCAAAAAGCAGATATTGAGGATCCACTAGCTGAAGATACAGACAGTCCCGTATCAGGAATAACACATCGATACCCAGATCGATTGCTCTTTCTTGTAAGTAATACTTGTTCAATGTATTGCAGGCATTGCACTCGCAAGAGACGAGTTGGTGATGTTGATTCAGTTCCATCAAAAAAAGAAGTGAAGAAAGGGATTGATTACATTAAGAAAACACCTGAAGTTCGTGATGTATTACTCTCTGGAGGCGATCCGTTTTTACTTTCGACGGAATATTTGGATTGGATTCTTACCGAATTACAAAAAATTCCTCATTTGGAGATCATTAGAATTGGCACGCGTACTCCTGCAGTACTACCATATCGTATCACAGATAATCTTGTATCCATGTTAAAAAAACATCACCCAATTTGGGTAAACACTCATTTTAATCATCCTCGTGAACTTACAACTTCAGCAAAAGAATCATTAGCAAAACTTGCTGATGCGGGCATTCCATTAGGCAATCAATCAGTGTTACTCGCAGGAATTAATGACTGCCCACGGATTATGAAAAAACTTGTTCAAAAACTTGTTCAAAACCGAGTAAGACCATATTATTTGTATCAATGTGATCTTTCTGAAGGATTAACTCATTTCCGAACTCCAGTTAGTAAAGGTATTGAAATTATGGAAAACTTAATTGGTCACACCAGTGGGTTTGCAGTACCTCGGTATGTTATTGATGCCCCCGGTGGCGGTGGAAAGATTCCGGTGATGCCAGAATATTTGATTTCTTGGGGTACTAACAAAGTCATATTACGAAATTATGAAGGTGTGATCACCACATATAAGGAACCTGATTCTTATGAACCGTATTTCTGTGATCGGAATTGTGAAGAATGCACAAGAAATTTGAAATTGGAGGGCGCAGAAGAAAAAGCGGTTGGTATTGCAAAGTTACTTGCAGATTATGATAAAACGATTTCTTTGACTCCTGAGCATACTGAACGAGTTGAACGGCGGAAGAAATAAGGTACAAATTGTGTTAGGTGGAATTTATTTTGTTTGACACCGTTGAATCCTTGAATCATTCGCTTATTCAACATGGATCATTGAATGATCGTATTTATTTAATGAGTTTGGGAAAAGAAGATTTTCCGCAAATTTTTTCTTTGTTGGATGATCTTGCTGAAAAGAATAATTACACAAAGATTTTTGCAAAAGTTCCTAGGTGGGCTGTTAAAAAAGCTAAAAAAGAGGGATTTGAAGTTGAAGCGAAAATTCCAAGATTTTTCAACAATGAAATAGATGGATTTTTTTTAGGGAAATTTCTTGATTATTCTCGAAAAAATATCAATAAAACAAATTTAGAGCGAATAGCAAAAGTCCATCAATCCATGCAGAAATATAGAAATGCAATTAATTCCAAAGTTGAAACAAAAGAGCCAGTGATTGAACAACTATTTAGCAATAATGCAAACACGCTTGCAAAATTATATGAATCTGTTTTTGAAACATATCCTTTTCCTATTTTTGATGTGGGCTACTTGAAAAGGATGATGCATGAGAATGTGTTATATTATGGAATTTTTGAAGATAGAAAATTGATTGCTGCTAGTGCTGCTGAATTGGACTCAGTTCATTCAAATGTTGAAATGACTGACTTTGCAACGCTTCCAGAGGGGAGAGGAAAAAATTATGCACTTTCTTTGTTATTACACATGGAAAAAGAGATGAAAAATGAAAAAATAAGAACTGCATTTACCATTGCCCGAGCAGTTTCCTTTGGAATGAACATCACTTTTGCAAAAGCAGGATATTCAAATGCAGGTTTGTTAAAAAACAATACTGCTATTTCTGGATCACTTGAAAGTATGAACGTGTTATTTAAAAAGTTGTAAAAGATGAGGTTCTTTAGATAAATTATGAAGTTGAAACGGTATCCATTACCTAAAAAATATCGATTCAGAAACAATCAATCCTCAGGATTATACCTTGAGAATAGAGGGGACCGGATTCATTGTGGTATTGATCTTTATGCACCTGAGAACACCCCTGTCTTTGCTGTTGATGATGGTATTATTAAATCAACCTCGGAATTTTCAAGTCCCTATCATATACCATATTGGAATACAACATATGAAATTATTTTAGAAACAAAATTATCTTATTTTTTTCGTTTTGCTGAGTTAAGTGAAGTTTTTGTTAAAGAGGATGATAAAGTATCCGCAGGGGATCAAATTGGTTTGGTCGGGCAAGTGTTGAACCCAAAGAAAATAAATGAACATCATCCAGAGTATATTAAACAATTGGCGGGTAAGAATACGTTAAGTATGCTTCATTTTGAAGTCTATGATCGTTATCCCAAAAAATCCAAGTATTATCTTGGAGGTAATTGGTTTGCAAAGAAAAAACCACCAGGGTTATGCGATCCAACTGAATTTTTAATGTAGAATTCATCTTTTGAGCATCTTCAATAAAAGAAATATCGATAGATTCAAAAACAGTGAAGTGATGAAGGAGTTATTGGTGAGGAGCAATAAAAAAGTGGAATATATTAACATTATTTAGAGTAAAAGTGGAGAAAATATTCTTTTTGTATCAAATTCAAAAAAAGTATTTTTGTTCAGTTAACTACTCAGTAAATAATGGTTTTTGAGAACGTATGACGCAGAAAAAGAATGTGGTTGAAATCATTCAGTATCCTTCTGCTTCTGAAGCTAAATCATTTATTGAAAAACATCATCTAAAAAAACCTGAGAAAACGATTTTGCAAATCATAGGCAGTTGTACTGTTGATTATCGAGGGAGAGCAAAATCAGTTCTTGATTGGGGAGAACGATTCATCATCATTAAACCTGATGGGAATCTTATGGTTCATCAACCTGTTTTAAGAGAACCTATAAATTGGCAACCGGCAGGATCTACAACTGAATTTAGAGTTGATGACGAATTATTTATTGTATACTCTCGTCATCGGAAACCATCTGAAAAAATGATAATTTCGTTTAAGGAGATTTTTTCAATAGTAATTTGTGAACTCAAAGATACTGCACAATTAAAAATCGTAGGTATGGAATCAGATGTTGTTAATCATATCATTAAGGATCCTTCTTGTGTTGAAGATGGTTTAAGAATTCATAAACAAGAAAAGCAAGTTGATTCAGGGATGATTGATCTTTTTGCTTACGATAAATCCCATACGCCAGTAATCATTGAAGTGAAACGAAGTCTTGCTACCATTAGTAACGTACATCAACTTCGGATGTATGTTAATGATATGCGACATGAATCTGAAAGTGCTAACGTGAGAGGAATTCTTTGTGCTCCGCGCATTCCAGATATGATTAAAAATCTGCTCCTAGATTATAATTTAGAATGGAAGAAAGTGGAACATGAGATTGTTCTTCCAGATGATAAACAAAAAACACTTACCGACTTTTAATATTAAAAAAAATATTTTTTTTAGTAATTCAAAACCTTTTTAGATTATTAATATGTTACCAGTATTTGAAAATGAAATATTCGATTTTCTTTGTGAAGGGTGATATATTATGAAAAAAAAAATTTTAGTCATTGATGACAATCCAATGATTCTTTTCTCTGTTAAAGAAGGGCTTGAAGAAAAATTTGATTCTTATAATGTAAATTCGGCAAATGGTTGCGAAGAATGTTTTGATTTATTAGAGAACGGTAAAATCCCTGATCTTATTTTGTTAGATATTATGATGCCTGAGATAAGTGGATGGGATGTTTATGCTCGTTTACAAGAAAA
>JAGXLH010000189.1 GCA_018334795.1 Thermoplasmatota archaeon | reverse complement strand
AATATTCTTTATTTACCAATTTCTGAAAAATATCTTGTAAATAATGTAAAATAGTTGTAGAAAAATATAAATAGTACATATTTAATGTTATATTTAGGCAGTGGGAGGTAATTTCATGAGCGTAAGTAAAATCCTATTTTTCCCTTCATTCATAATTGCGATGACGCTAATTACATCGGGATTACCACTTGTTAAAACGCAACATAACATTCAATTATCAGAAAAATATCCAATCAATGTTAATTTAAAAAGAAAAGATATATCTATTGAGGAAGAGTTTGAATCAATATTTTCCAATAGTTTTGAACAAAACATTTTTCCTCCATCTGGATGGGAACTGCAGCGTTTAAACCTTAATTTTTCATGGCATCAAGATTCAGTGAATGCTCAACTAGGAAATTATTCCGCATGCTGTCTACATGACAGTAATAATTCATGGCAGGATGAATGGATGATTACTCCAAAGATTGATGTGAGTAATCACAGTGATATCTTTCTCAGTTTTAATTGGTTCATGAGTTATTTTTGGAGTGTTGATCCCTATGACAACTATGATTTAAATGTGTATGTTTCCAAAGGAAATGAAACACGGTGGCAAAAGATTTGGAATGAGAGAGAATTTGGATTATTTGAAAATTGGGTTTGGTATAACACCTCTGAAAACGGTAATATCGATCTTTCAGATTATTGTGACAATCACTTCATTCAACTCGGTTTTCAATATAATGGTAGCAATGGAGCACAGTTAAATATTGATAACATCGGTGTTTATGGACGGAGGATAACTAACCCTCCAGTAGTTGATGCGGGCGGTCCATATGAAGCATATGTTGGAGATGAAATCGAGTTTATTGCAAATATCACGGGTGGTGAACAACCGTTTGAATGGTCATGGGATTTTGGTGATAATACCCAATCATCGAGAAAAGTACCGGTTCACACGTATGATAAGGTTGGAATTTATTCTGTTCGATTACAAGTGAAAGATGCAAATGGTATTTCTGATGCTGATGAAACCAGTGCAACGATAATTAATATGTCAAAAGTTCCAGAACTGATAATAGAAAATATTTCAGGATACTATGGTATCCATGCAGGTATTGCTAACAAAGGATGTGTTGATGCAACAAATATAGAATGGCAGATTAAGATTCATGGTGGATTTAACAACCAAATCATTGCAGTAGATACTGGTAGTATTCCTTATCTTAAACAGAATTGTTGCTGTGAAATCAATTCAAATGAATTTCATGGATTTGGTTTGGTAAATGTCATCATTTTTGTTGAAGCAGATAATATGCATAGAATATCAAAAAGATGTACCGGTCTTCTTTTTGGCCAATATTTTATTACTATTTCAGGCTCAGTTTAATTAGAATATATCACCATCCTCCTACCCTTTTTCTCAATAGATTTTGAGGGTTAATTTTAAAAGACAAAGAAAAATAAATGTTTTGAAGACAAAATGATTAATTTTCAAACAGATAGTAGGTATTATGTTCATGGTTATCTATCCAGTCCTGATGGGAGTAAGGGATCTATCTTAAAAGAAAAACTTAGTGTTGAACCGATAACATATCGAGATGTTCCTGCGGAACAATTAGTTATTAGCAACTGTCTTGATGAAATTAAAAAAGTTATCGGCCATAAATCAGATGTCGTACTTATTGGTTCCTCTTTAGGCGGCTGTTTAGTAAGTAAACTTGTGTTAGAAATTCCTAATCAGATTAAACAAATAATTCTTTTAAATCCTGCAATTATTCCTCCTGATGTAGATCTTTCTACTATACCAGATATGCCATTAAGGATTTTAAAAGAAATGAAAGATGACCGATTGTTCAACGAAAAACTAGACACAATAACTACTATTTTTTCAGCAACAAATGATACTGTTGTTCCACCTGAATGGGTTCTTCAGTTTGCTAGAAAACAAGAAGCAACCGTTCAATTTTTACATGATGATCACCGTTTTTCACAGCATCTTTCACAGTTACCTGAAATAATATTTCCTTTTCTATAAAAAGAAAAATAGTTATGTTTGTTTGAATAACAAAAAAAGTAGTCAATTCTTATTTAAAAAAATAATAAGTTTTTTTAATGACTACTGTTTGTAACTAATTGGATGAATCAATTTAAGAAAGCGCAACTAACCGTTAGTATACTTGCCTGTTTTTCATTAGGGTGGGGTTTCACTCAGAACGCTTTGGCTACTTATTCGATGATAGAAGCAATTGGTGTTATTGCTTTACAACTTGTTACAATTATTATTTTATCAGTGGTCCTTCTTGCTATTTTAAAATGGGTAGATGTTTTTGATGTGAAAACAAATACGGTTCTAACCCTTATCACTGTTGTGACACTTGGTTTAGCGTTAATAGTGTAATAAATTATTTTTTTTGTTACTTTATTTGAAATTTCTCGATTGCTTTAATTGAGGTTTTACCCAATCTTTTAATAATTCTTGCACACGTCGTTGATGTGTAATATTTTTCATGATTAACGTGACTCCGTTTCCACCGGTTTCAAAAGTTGTTGGAATTACTTTTATTTTC
>JAGXLH010000070.1 GCA_018334795.1 Thermoplasmatota archaeon | reverse complement strand
GTTTCATTATATTTTCCAGGGAAAACATACACCGTGTAATTTTCCGGTGCCTGATCTATTGCTTCTTGAATTGACGTGAATTCTTTCTCTCCTGATATTGATACATACAGTCCTTCAGGGATATTATGTTCATTTTTGTCATCTGGAGATATTGTTGTACATCCCGATAGGACAAGTATTAGTATAAGAATTATGAGTTGGATTATTATTGAGCCTTTTTTCATAAAGATCACTTCATTAACCTTAAGTTATTTTTTCATTAAATTAACTTTGTTTATTTTATGTTATTTTGCCAAAAGGCCAAATGGAGATTAAAACTTTTATTATTTTCCTTTAATGAACCCAGTAAAGGGAAATGATATTGATTCTTGTTCCCCATTATATGAGTAAACAGTTACTGATAACCTATATTCTCCGTTCAAGGGTTCTTGTAATTTCCAAATATATGGGTATTCATCATCAAAATAATATGATTTATCATCAATACAAAATTCGATACCATATACTTGTTTTTCAGGTTGAGACGATGCATCAGCACAGATTTCACAAGATCCAATTAGTAAGGGATTTGATCTAAATGGAAGGGGAAATAACTTTGAGTTAAATAGATATAACCAGCCTTTATTTTGAAGAGGTGAAGTAACTTCAACGGTCAAATCCACAGATCCTTCAGATGAAGAATGAATCCTAAGCATTGGATCACCAAAAAGATTTGTTTCATAATATACCCATCGTACCCCGTTTTCATTAATCCGCCAGATATTATCTTCCTTAGAAAAATGATTCGCATCACCAACATTACGAATGTTTTCTTCAAACAATGCTTTGAAAAATGATTCATCTAAAAATAACGAAGGAGATGCAAGATTGTTTTCACTTCCAAGACCATATCGAGCATTCATTATTGCAGCAACAGCACCATTTGAGGTTTCCACAGTTAATCGTTCTGCGATACAATCATACCCCGATGGATTATCAAATCCTCCTGCCATACAACCATGGCTATACAACAAAAATGGTTTATTGTTTTCCAATAAATCTACATCCTGATTTGACATTCTCATATTGTATCCATAATATGAGTGTCCATCATGATTGATTATGTGTGGAGGAGCATCATTAATGATATCAATTAGATCTTGTTTATCCCAATTCATGGCCATATCTCTATCATATAATGTAACAAGGTTGAACGTATCTGGGAGCAATGGTTTCATTTCATCTTTATAATTTCCGCCATACGCTGAAATTCCTGGGAAACCAAGATATTCTCCAACAAATAATATTTTATCTAAATATAAATCATCATTTAATGACTCATAACGAAGTGTTTTTTCAACAAAATAAGCAATTTCTTCAAAAGAATCAACACAAGCCCGGCCAACAGAGACTTCTGAAAGTAAATCAGCTTCATCTACACCAGTTAATTGATTACGATCTGGTGATTCACCAAAATGAGCATCCATATCAGTATTAAAGTTACCATCTAAACAAGCATAGTATACATCTGAAGGAATATCATCTTCTTCCTCGCCCATCCGCATACTTTTATTAATCAAAGGAAGACCACTTTCATTTGCAAACAGACCACGAACTGGAATTATGTTTTGATCAGGATTGTTCACATCTGCATCTCCAGCCAAAAGAACATAGGTAACACCGAACTTCGCATATGCATATCTAATGTAATTTCTAATACGAGCTTGGGCATCATCAAATAACGAAAAATTATGAGTAATCGCAGTTTGATAAAACGGATTTAAAGGATTATTATCTCCCCAGGTCCCATTCACACCGTAAGCAGGATCACTAAGTATTTCTTCAACAGTAACAACATTTGTAGATATCCCTTGTTGTTCTTTATGATAAGTAAAATAATCAAAATTATCTTCCAATGGGGAATCAGCTAAAGTTTCATTGGTAATAATTAGATAGTCTAGAGTATCAGATTGTGTAGTCAACTGAAAAAGGGAATACGATGAAATCATTTCTTTATTATCAACAATCGAATATATTGATTCATAATCCGTCGATTTATTTCTAATGACCGGAGAATAATCAGCAGTCTGAGTAGAAATATAAACATTTATTTCTTTATAGTAATAAAATTGTTCATTTTCAAATTCATAAAAAACAGGATAAAGATTTAAAAAAACTACTGGATATCCACAAATCCAGTAACAACCAACAAATTCGAAAACATCTTTTTCAGTTTTAGCATGAGTAATAAATTCATGATTTTTTATTAGGTCTTTTTGATTAAAATTATGTGTTTCAATTGAAATAGGGTTTGTTATTTCCACGGTTATCTCATCCATCATTTTTCCTTTAGGCAGAAGAAGACGGAGTGGTTTCACTGGAAGACTTATATTTTCTATTTCAATTGTATTATCAGTTTCAAACGAAGAGATAGTAAACCTATCATTTGTTATCATCATTTCAGGTTCCGAGAAACAGATTCTAAACAAAACATCAGTTGAGGAAACGTTATTTGCTTGGAAAGTAGTACCAAATGGCATTGAGATAAACAAGAACAAAATAAAAATTGAAAACATAAATTGATTGAAAATAGGACAATATTTTCTTTTCATAGAATATCCTCAATATGTAAAATATATTCTTAACTATATAATTATTGGCTTTAAAAAAAATCTAAATGGAGGTCAAACATAAACAAGGTTAGTAATTTTAATGTATATATTTATGATAAAGATATCTTACATCCTTGATTATGCGGCCCGGTTTTTCGCATAACAATATCTAAGACTCCATTAGTAAACGTTGCCTTTGTTGAACAAGGATCCACATCAACAGGTAAATCAACCAGTCGATGAAATCGTTGAGTTCGAGTATTAACAGTTATATCAACAAAATCACTAGTTACATGAAGATCTATATCATTTTTTTGTGCTTGAGGAACAGAAATAGTTACCATCACCATATGTTTACTGGTTAATACTTCTGGACCGGCATCCTCAATATGATGTTCAACAAATTTATCATCAATCAAAAAACTTGGTTTATCCGAAGAAGGGAAAAAATCATCATCCTCAAGTGATGGTTTATAAAAAGAATCATCATCTTCTACATCATCAGATAATACATCATACATAATATCTTCAACGATTTCTTTGAACTCCTCACTACTAAAATACTGTTGCATACGGTTAAAAATGTGATCTAATTCTTCATCAGAAAAATCATCAAATGGATGAGTCTTATCCCGATCATTATCCTTGGAAGAATGCATAAATAGCCCCCGTACAATTCATATTACAAAGAACTCAATACAACACGTTGTTTAAAGAGTTTATGCTCATAGTTCCTTCTCAAGTTCCTTGAATAGATTTTTAGCTTTTCTATTTAATTTTTTAGGTGTCTTAACATGAACTTCCACATACAAATCACCATACCGGGAACTATTAACTAATGGCATCCCCTTATTTTTTAATCGTAAAATAGTACCCTGCTGGGTACTATCTGGAATCTTGAGAGACACCGATTCGCCACCAATAGTTTCAATATCTTTTTTAGTTCCCAATGCCGCTTCTGGAAAAGAAACAGTTTGAACCGTGTATAAATCAGCACCTCTTCGTTTGAACTGATCATGCGGCCGTACATGAATAACAACATACAAATCACCAGTTCCACCTGGACCTGATTCACCTTCTCCAGCTAAACGAAGTTGTGATCCATCATCAACACCGGCAGGAATATGAATACTGATATCTCGATTAACTTGAATTTGGCCAGTTCCACGACATTTTTTACATTTATCCTCGATAATCACTCCTTTTCCTTGGCATTGAGGACAGACACCAACTTGAGTGAACATACCAAAAGCAGTTCTTCTTGACTGACGAACTTGTCCTCTTCCTCCACATTGTTTACACGTTTTTGGTTTAGTACCTGGTTTCGCACCACTCCCCCCACAAACATCACAGGATTCAGTTCGAGGAATGCGAATCTGCTTATCTAAACCATTATATGCTTCCTTTAAAGTTATCTCGGTATCATATCGTAAATCAGCGCCACGACGAACCCGTCTTCCACGAGAAAAACCTGATCCACCACCAAAAAATTGATTAAAAATATCTTGAAAACCCCCCATACCACTAAAGATATCTCCAAAATCAGCATTTCGAAAAATATCTTCTGAACTATACTGTTGATCAATACCTGCATGACCATATTGATCGTACATTTGTCTTTTTTCACTATCAGACAACACTGCGTATGCTTCTGAAATCTCTTTGAATTTTTCTTCTGCTTCCTTACTTGGATTCTTATCCGGATGATACTTTAATGCAAGTTTTCGATATGCTTTTTTAATCTCTCGTTTATCCGCATCTTTGTTTACACCAAGAACATCGTAATAGTCTTTCTTTGTCATACTGCAGCGCATGCTAATTCAACAAGTACTATTTGTGTTTTTTCAACCATCCCAATATTTAAAAAAAAAGTAAAAAAATCTCAGAGAATCATTTGCATAATCAAAAACAAGATATCTCCAAGGAAAAATGAGCAGATAAATCCTACAAGTAATGGTATCATAAACGGAATCTTTGGAGTCACCCAAACATGCTTGAACCCTGCATCCTTAAACTCTTGATATATATCATCAGATTCAAAAGAATGAGGAACATATGAAAATTTTTTATGTCCATCAACAATCCTTTCAAGTGGCCAAACAAATTTTTCTTCAGCTTTTTTCAAAGACATTCGATAACCCAGAAAACAATGTGGAAAACAAATATCTCTTTTAATCAAATTGTAAACAAACAAGCTAAGTGGAACAAATAAAAAAATAACAATTGAATTAGAAAAAATCACCCAAGAAAATGGCATCGGTGAAAAAAAGAGAGGAAACCCATAGAAAAAAGGTTGAAACGGCACAAGAATCGCTATTGCCATTATTGCCTTAGCATCTGCCCCACCAAAAATAAGTCGTAACTGAAAAAAGACGTACACTATACCAATGATAATAGGAATGAAAATAAGATAAATTGCATAATCAATGAATCGAGTTGTTAAAAAAAATTCAGCGCCTAAAAGAACTGCTCCAAGCCCACCAAGAACGAGCCATAACATATTGGGTGCACGTCGGGTTTTAATATCTGTATAAGATGCATAAGCTAAAATACCAACTCCCGCAGCAAATCGAATTGTATCTAATAACGTAATAACAGAGATCATAATTAGGCAGAGGCATCCTTATTTAGTTTTATTAACCTAATGGTTTTTCCAAAAAATTCTGAAAAGCAAATTAGTTAATAGTTCAATTTAGTAAAATGGTATGCATTTATGCTTTCGTCATATTTAATAAAAATTTATAGAAATATTTATTAAAAGAAAAAGTCCTTACTTTTTTTGGATGGAAGAACATGGGATGCCAAAAAATAAGGTATTTTTCATAGTAAAAAAAGGGTTTAGAGGATGGATGATAAGATGATTGAAGAAAATGAGCAGAAGAAAAAAAATAAAGAAAACAAAGATTCGTCTGCTGAAATGATTGATTCTTTTTTTGGATCGCACAATCTTGATAATGAACAAACAAACCAGAATAAACATCATAATTTTAAAGAAACTAAACATTTGATAGATAAGGTTTTAGGGGAGAGTTCAACATCAGAGAATGAATCTAATTCATCAGATACTGAAGATGAATTTTTTGAGAAAAAAAAAGAGGATTCATCATTCCAAGAAGCAGAATCTTCAGAAAACAAAGATTCTTTTGAAAACAAAAATCAAAGTTTTAACCAACATCCCAAAGAAGAAATTTTTGAAATAGATAAATCAACTGACCAAAAACAAAATGATAAGAAACCACCTACCGTTAATAATCAATTTGAAAACAATCAAAAAACCAATCATATTAACAAAAAAGCAAACCAATCAAAAAACCAACAAAAGAATGGAAAAATTAAATTTTCTCTTAACCTTCCTAAAATCAATATTAAATTTAAAGGAAAGAAAAAACAAAAGAAAATTAGTGTTGACCAAACAAAAAATTCACAAAACCAAGAGCAAAACGTATTTTCTGAAGATAATAGGCTCACAAATACAGAAAAATCATCTCAATCAACCGGAAGAATTCATGGACTTAATAAAATAAGCAAGGATGATCAACAGAAAAATAGTATAAAACAAAAACAATCATTTAAAAAACCGAAAAAATCTTTGTTCAAATCAACAAACACCTCGTTTCATTTTTTTAAAAATAAACTAGAGAGCGAAGCAAAAAAACCAAAGAAAGAACAAATTGCAAAAGAAAATGGTATTGAAGAAAAAACACAGAAAAAAACAGGTTTTTCATCTTCCACACCTAACTCAACATCTAGTGAGGTGACATCAGTTGATGAAGATCTTATAAAACTTTTGAAAATAACAGATGATCTTCTTGGGAAATTACCTGAAGAGGTTATCGAAGAATTCTCACAATCAGAAGACTTCTCCTTATATGAGAAAGTAATGAAAAAGTACGATATTGTAAAGTGATGAATAGATGGGACTCTTAGAGCAATCTCAACAACAAAAACAACAAATTCCTTCAAAGATTGAGCCTGAAAAAGAACTATTCATCAAAAAAGAACAGCAAAATACATCCCAAGACTTTCCCACAGGATCTGGACTTCTTTCCAAGGCAAAAAGAAAAAAACAAAAACCATCACTTTCAAAAAAAGATAAGGATTTTGCAAAAAATACCCGGGTTCTTGAAGAAAAAAAAGGTTTTGGTTGGAAAGGATTTGGCATCCGAAGAATCATAAAACATAAAGAAACAGGAGAATGTTTTTATCAAGTCATCGAACCAGAATTAACACCTTTTGAAAATGAATTGAAAAAAGAAATTACTCATTTATTCAAAATGCTAGCTGACATTGATGTTACAGGCACAGAAACTGCAGAACGTAAAAAATATTTGGAAAAAACACTTGAACAGATCATAACAGATAATGATATCAAATTTTATCCAACGAAAAAAAAGAAAAATACAACTGAGGAAAAGAAACAAAAAACATTCAAAGAACTTTTCCAATTCAAAAAACTAAAAAAAGACAAAGAAAAAAACAGTGAAAATCACCAGTTTTCTTTTTCTATCGAATCTTTAAAAAAAACTTTTCAAAAAACATTCAATAAAGAATTGAAACAGGAAGAAAAGGAAAGATTAGAACGAATCGCTAAAATATCAAAAGATAAGATTTATTATCATTTATTCAGGGAATTTCTTGGATACAGTCGAATTGATATCGTAATGAAAGATGATGGAATAGAAGATATTAGTTGTGATGGACCAGATACCCCAATTTTTATTTATCATAAAAAATATGATGAAATCACCTCAAATATTTATTTTGATAGTGCTAGTGAACTAGATTCATTTGTGATTCGTCTTGCTCAGATTTGCGGAAAGCAAATCTCTATTTTCTCACCAATTGTAGACGGAAAATTACCAGATGGATCCCGGTTACAATCAACTCTTGCAAAAACAGTAACCAGAGGGAGTACGTTTACTATTCGCCGATTCAGAGAAAATCCATTAACACCGGTTGATCTGATTAATTTCCAATCATTTTCCTTAGACATGGCTGCATATTTTTGGCTTGCCATTGAAAATGGTGCCTCAGTGTTGTTCTGTGGAGGAACCGCTTCAGGAAAAACAACTGCATTAAATGCATTGTCTCTTTTTATTCCCCCATCTCATAAAATTATCACCATCGAGGACACACGCGAGATAAGTCTTCCACATCAAAATTGGATTGCTGGCACTACCCGCCAAGGCTTTTCGTCTTCAGAAGATACCAAAACAGGTAAAGACATTGATATGTTTGATTTAATTCGAGCTGCATTAAGACAACGTCCTAAAGTAGTGATGGTTGGTGAGGTTCGAGGAAAAGAAGCATATAGTTTATTTCAGGCGATGGCAACAGGTCATACATCATATTCAACAGTTCATGCAAGTACCATTCATACCCTGATTCAACGATTAGAAAATCCGCCGATTTCACTTCCTAGAGCCTTGCTTACGTCATTAGATATCATTGTGTTTCAGAATGCTATTGATATTGGTAAAAAAACAGTACGTCGAATGACTAGTGTTACTGAGGTCATTAAACTTGATCCAGATACCAATCAGCTCATTTTCATGGAACCCTTCTCTTGGGTTTCCAAAACGGATGATCGGTTTGAACGAACGGGCGGTAGCAAGATCATGAATACCATACGTTTGCAAAACAATTGGAGTGAAGAGCAATTTGATGAAGAGCTAGAAAAAAGAAAAACGGTGTTACAGTGGATGATTAAGAAGAACTTACGTGACTACCGTGATGTTGGCCGTATCGTGGCTGAATATGAACGTCATCCTGAAAAAATTATAGAAAAATCTAAAGAGGAACTAGAAGAATGAAATCAACCACGTATAGTCGATTTTGCAGACGGTTGTTTTCTGATTTGTTCTCTCGAATGAACATTAGTGAAACCAGTAAAAACAGACTTCTTGAAAAAGCAGATATCAGCATGGTATATAAAGAATATTATTCCATGGTGCTAATGAATCTTTTGTTAGGATTTATCGCCTCATTTATTTCAACACTTCTTTTTTATCTGATTCTACCACACCCAATCACTGCGTTATTATTACTAGTCATCTCTTCAATCGTACCTGTTGGTATAGGTTTATATTATCTTTTTTTGCCAACGTCTAAAGCAAAAATACGCGGAAAAAACATTGATCGTTATCTACCTTACGCTACTAATTTCATTAATACTATGTCGGTAGCTGGTATCTCCCCATCTGAAATCTTTGAGACATTGTCGACAGTAAATCTTTATGGAGATATTCAAAAGGAAGCAAAAAAGATTAACATGGAGATTTCAATGATGGGTGTTGATACAATTACCGCATTGCGGCATGCAATCCATATTTCTCCATCTGATAAGTTCAAAGAATTCTTACAAGGCATACTTGGTGTGATTCAATCAGGTAGTGAACTTGGGCCATATTTTAATCGTTGCGTTGAAAAATATATGGAGCAGGATTTAGTAGAAAGGAAACGAAACTTAGAATCTCT
>JAGXLH010000069.1 GCA_018334795.1 Thermoplasmatota archaeon | reverse complement strand
TGCTCCTGCAGCAGCATCAACATAATGTGCATAGAAAGGATTTTTAAATGGAGGATAGGCATATTCCTTGTAATTATTTTGATTAAACATCGTAGCTATCACCATGAGATTATCAGATTTTACATCGGAAAAACCTGATTCCTGAGGATTCCATACCGTCTGAATAACCTGTTCTTCTTCATAATCTAAGGTGATTGATTCTTCTGTAGCATAATCAAGAAAAGCATAATGGTAAGGATCTCCATTATTCATATTCCATCTGCTCTCGGGTTCAACAATATAAATCTTTAATAAACCTTTATATGGAAAATCATCTTTTAGTAGTGAAAAAGTGTTAGATGTTTCAACTTGATCTCTATAATTGACAATAGATGATGAACCGACTACACCCATTGAAAAAACGCTCGAAAGTAAAAATAAACTTAAAAAAATTATTGTTAATTTCTGCTTAGTTTTTTTCATAATTAGTCCCCTATAATAAAGTTAACAATAGTTAACTATTTATAACTTTCTACATCTATTAACCCTTCGGTAACCTTTCCTAAACACGTTTTTTCTTTAAAAAATCATTCCCCGGAGCCAACTTAGAACATATTTAGAACGTAATTTATAAATAACATTTCATACTATTTAATATTATCAAAACTATTTTGGGGTAATGATGAACCAAAAAAGGATAGTCACCATAATATTACTAGTTTTATTCACATCAATGCTTCATCCCACAACATTTGCTGCCTTACAACAAATATCATTATCAAATCCACAACCACAAATCTGCTCCATACAAACCCCAGAATCTACAAATCCAAGCATCTCAGAACTTCAACCAGGAGATATTGCTTTTAAACATCCGGATGTTTTTCCAGATTATCTACCAACTATCATAGATCACTGTCTTATCTTCGTAGAATATGATCACATCACCCAAAAATATCTTTTCATTGAGGCCAGCATATCAGGCAGTAGAGTGAGATATCGATATGAAACTGAAGAAGCACTAAAAGGAGAATTCTACGGCCCTTTTGCCAGAGTGAAATCAGCTACTGAAACTCAAAAACAGAATGCAATTGCATTTGCAAAAACACAACTTGGAACATCATTCCAAGGAGAATGGGTAAATAAAAATCATAATCCCAAGGATATAAAAAATGATGAATACGCAGATGAATGGTATTGCAGTGAACTAATTTGGGCTGCATACTATAATTGTAACAACTCATTTCCAGATCAAGAACCAGAAAATGGATATATTTTTGGAGAGGGAATCGATTTAGATCCAAACGGATGGAACCCTGATTTTATGAACTACACGGTGATACGACCAAAAGAAATTGCGCGAAACAGAAAAAATATCCAACTATTTTACTTAGATAACTGGTTTAACTCCACTACCCACTATGATCCAATAACCACACTGTTCAAAATAACCCAACACTTACTCTTCTACACCAGTCAATTCTAAAACAATTAAAAATGACGACACCAAATTTATATACATACAAAACAATATAATTTTAAGTGGATAAAAATAATATTAAAACACAGTGAAAATAGTTAACTACCACCCACTAAAGTAGGTGGTCTCATTGGAGGTAATTAGATGAAACAACACCAACCTAAGAACATGATAACCTACTGCTTTGTTTCAATCAGCATACTTCTGCTACTCACACAACCAATGGTCGCAACAGAGATAACAGAAAACGAGAGAAGAGAAAACATTCAAATCCAACACTCTGAGCTAACAGATCTATCAGATACATCTTCACCTATGAATCAACATCTTGGATACGTCATCGATCAAATTCAAGATAAAACAAATAGTCATAGATACACTGCATCCAATTGGTATTTAGCCCAATCATTCAAACCAAGCAAAAATCCACTTGCAAAAATCGAAATCCTGCTTGAATTAAAAACATATGAAGAAAACCAACTAACAATAGAAGTAGCAATTAGAGAAAACTTATCCCTCAACAATCCTCCACTCACCCAAAAAGATATTACATTATCTAATGCGGACTACGATGCTACCTGGTTAGAAGTAAAATATGATGATGTGAAACTGACCCTTGATGATACTTATTATATTACTATTCACCAAGTTGGATCAGGTGATTGTTATTGGTATGGCAACTATGAAGTAGATTACTACGAAAAAGGCTTTGCATATGGATATGACCTGACACAAAACAAGTGGCAAAATCTCAGCAACATGCCTGTTTTTCAAAAGTTTGATTTTTGTTTTAAAACCTTTTCATATGGAGATAATTTAGCCCCACAAATAACAAAAATTACTGGTCCTTCACTTGGCAAGACCAAAACACCTCAACAATACACTTTTTCTGCAGAAGATCCTGAATCTGAAAACATCTATATTACCATAGACTGGGGAGATGAAACCCCAACAAAATGGCTTGGCCCATACCAATCAAACGAAGAAATAACATTAAAACATACATGGAAAAATAAGGGATCATACATAATCAAAGCACAATCCAAGGATACCGCAGGAAATGTGGGTGAATGGAACACCATCAATGCCATCATGCCAAACGAGAAAGAGCACACTTTATTTTTCCAAAGAATCATTCACTTAATTCAACAATTTTTGCTGTAAAAACAGACAATTAAGAAATCTTTATTAGACAGATTCATCATCCTGTAAAATCAATGATAGATAGAACCGAAGCACTCTCCTTATTACACCAGTATCTTCAAAACGAAAAACTGATTTTTCATTGCTTAGCCGTTGAAGCAATCATGCAGAAAATTGCCAGTCATTTACATAAAGATATTGAATTATGGGGATTAACCGGATTACTTCATGATCTTGATTATGAATACACTGAAAAAAATCCTGAAAAACACGCTACCATAACCGCTGAATTGATAGATGGAATCCTACCTTCAGAATCGATTCATGCAATCAAAGCCCATAATTATATTCATACGGGTTATCTTCCAACATCAAAGATCGATAAAGCACTTATCTCTGCAGATGCTGTTTCTGGATTGATCATCGCTTCAGCTCTTGTAATGCCCCATAAAAAATTATCAGAAGTAAAACCTAAAACGGTAACTAAAAAATTCTCAGATAAATCGTTTGCCAAGGGATGTGACCGGGACAGAATTTTGTTATGTGAAGATATTGAAATTTCCTTGGAAGAATTTCTCAAAATAAGTTTAACTGCCCTACAAGAAATCGCCTCTGAAATAAAACTTTGAACAGAGAGAAATATAAGAAATGTTTATTACTATCCTAAGAGATAGCTTATGAAAGATTAAAGGTGTTGAAAGGACTTGTGATGCTGTGAATCAAAAAAATAAACATCAATCACCTGAAGAACAATTTCGACTGAGATTACCGAAAAAAAATTCTAATGAGCTTTTTGCTATTGCCGAGCAACTCATGGGTGGATCCCGGATGAAAGTTGTTTGTGCAGATGGAAAATCACGACTTGCTCGAATCCCTGGCCGAATGAAACGAAGAGCCAGAGTACGAACTGGAGATTTACTCATCATCGTTCCATGGGATATTCAAGACAATAAAGCAGATGTTCTCTATCGATATACAAAAACACAATCCCGTATTTTAAGTAGAAGAAACCTCATTCCAGAGAATTTAAATGTGTTCTGACCACGATTTTTTAAATAAAAGACAGAATAAAAAATTAGATAATGCAATCCAACGGATGATTCAACGTCACGGCGTTGACCGGAAAACCGTTGATGAAGTATTTGATAAATCCACACTGTTCAGTATCGAAAAACTCATTTCCAATAGAATAATTGATTATATTGATTTTCCAATTTCAACTGGCAAAGAAGGAAATGTTTTTCTGGCTATGACACCTGAAAAAAAACCCGTTGCATTAAAAATATATCGAATTTCAACAGCTACATTCAAACATATGACACAATACATCCTTGGTGACCCACGTTTCCAATCATTTCATAGGTCGAAACGAGATATTGTCTTTGCTTGGACCGCCAAAGAATTCAAAAATCTAGAACTATTACATCTAAACCAGATTCCGTCCCCGACCCCTATCAAAAAAATCAATAATGTGTTAGTCATGGAATTCATTGGATCACATCGACAACCCGCACCATTGTTAAAAGATGTTGAGATTCCAAATCCGCCACTCGTATTTGATCAGATAATCAATTACATGAAAACCATGTTTGCCAAAGCAAATTTAATTCATAGTGATCTCAGTCCATTTAACATTCTTTATCATAATAACACACCAATACTCATAGATCTAGGACAAGCAGTCCTGAAAAATCATCCTCAAGCAACAGAATTTCTCTACCGTGATATTCATACCATCCAAAAATATTTTAAACGGTATAAAATAGACACTCGTTCCACAGAAGCATTATTTCAACAGATTACAAGTAAAAATAAGGAGGAATCTACGTGAAATATGTTCGAATTCCAATGGATCGAATTGCAGTACTTATCGGCCATGAAGGAAAAACGAAACAATACATTGAACAAAAAACAAACATTCCCATAGAAATTAATTCTGAAACAGGAGAAGTAACCATTGATGACCACGAAATAGAGAGCCCATTCATCATCTTTAAAGTAGAAAACATTATTAAAGCAATCGGACGAGGGTTTTCTCCACAACAAGCATTCAAATTGTTTCATGACGATTATGATTTATTCATCTTTGATATCCGTGATTATGTAAAAAAAAAATCATCCCACATCCATCGGGTTAAAGCACGAATTATCGGAACGGATGGAAAAACAAAACGAATATTAGAAGAAATCACCGGATCAAATATTTCAATATATGGTCATACTATTTCTGTAATTGGAGACATCATTGATATCGATATCACAAAAAAAGCAATTGATAAACTATTACAAGGCAGTAAACACGCCACGGTCTATCGCTATGTTGAACAAAGCATGAAAGAACTGCGATTACATCAAGGATTTTGAATATTTTTTAGGGCAACATTTTAATAGGCAACACTAATTTCCAGGTCTAACATAACTCTTGTTTAAAGACAAGAAATATCTTTGAATTTATGTGCCGTCGTAGCTCAGTTGGTGGAGCACTCGGCTGTTAACCGAGCGGTCGCCGGTTCGAGTCCGGCCGACGGCGTTATTTATCTGTTAACACCAAAGTATTTTTAATTCTTTTAAAAACAAGCCTATGGGAATCTCAGATAATTTCAATTATTTTTAGGAAAAATGTTTTAAATCAATTTGAAAACTCATTGTTACCATAATCATCTATCTCAACTAATTTTAAGACACAGCAGGACCGAAATCGAATTGAAACATAGGTATTTTGATAATGAAACCAATATCGTAAAAACCAAAGATAATTTTTGGTAAGACTCTTACTCTGCCCCAATAATTCTTCTGCCATACAATAAGTGAATTCTCAAAACGAGCATCACGAGCGTTATCAAAAAAACTATTATGAGTCACATCATTCTTAAATCCCATTAATCCTTCTATGTACACTCCATATCCAGAATTATCTGAGAATGTATTATCCCTAATTGTACAATAATACTCGCTGGAACCGTTAATAATAATCCCTCCAGGTTTAAAATCAGGATAGTAATTAATGAAATAATTACCATTTTTATTAATTGAATTATTATATGCCTTTACTGAACAAAGTGAAGCGTACAATCCAACATGATCATTATTCATAATTACATTGTTCTCAATCAAGTGCTCTCCGTAATTCAACCATATACCGATATTAAAATTTTTAACTGAATTTGAATGGATTGCAGTATTAACCTCTGAGTAAATTCCACAAGTAAATTTGTAAAAATCATTTTCAGATACAAACGAATTATTCTTTATGATTAATCGGCCATACCCCTGACTATAGATACCATATGAGGTATCATATTTCAAAGAAAAAGAGTTATCAGTTATGTAAATATCTCTATTTTTTACCACAGAATACACGCTTTTTACGTTGTTCATAAACTCATTATTATGAATAACAACATTACCAGCGTTTGATATATACATTCCAATATTGTTATTTGAAATAATACAATCTGAAATAGTAATATAATTTGAATTTGAAATAATAAGTTGATTTAAGCTAGGAACCGAATAATCATTCGTTATCTTAAATCCCGATATTCTTATTCGGTTACCAAAAACACGAACGATTGACCCGCGTAATATCGTAGAATGTTTATCCTCTCCAATCAATTGAATTGATTTGTCAATAGTAATTTTACCACTATACACACCGTTATTAACCTGTATGATATCCCAATCGGAAGCAACTGAAAGTGCATCTGTAATTGAATTAAAACGGTTCACATTCCATCCTTTTGTATCAGAAGAATAGTCATCGTCAACAGAAAAAACAGTTGGATTACGATAATCTTGTCTTGTTTCAAGGACCGGCATTTCTGGATCTCCAAGAAGATTTAAGGTGTAATAACACCACCGATATGCATAATCCGATGCCGCTCCTGGGGCAAAAAATTGCTTGGAACGTTGGTAAGCTTCTCCTAAATGCTGAACGCCAGCATTAAAAATTAAGCGAAATTGTTGTTCAACAAGTTCACCTGAATACTTATGAACATTAGTTAAACTGGTAAAACCACGACGGGAATTAAATAAACATGCTGATGCACCACCATAGGGATTTAACAAAAGTGTTTCAGCGATACAATCTTCTTCATCAAAAGCTCCACTAGTACACGAAACTGATGTATGAATTGGAAAAAAATTATTTTCTAATAGAGACATACCTTCAAAAGTACTAAAGGTATGAGTCGGCCAAGTAAGATAATATTTATCAACTTCTCCATTACCCGTATGTTCAACAATAAGATTATCATCTGCAAAACTAGACATCCAAAGAGACGGAGTTATGGTATCTTCTGTTTGATATAATTTTTTAACAAGATATGAATCAGGAATCCACTCAGCACATCGTTCAGGAATAACCGTGGAATCCGGATTATTTCGGGTGTTCAATCCAGATTGATGAAGGAGAATACTTTTAGGTTTTTCACTTGTTTCATACGTAATAATTTTATTTGTAAATGTGCCGATTTCAGCATCATTTTCCACTGGTGCTCTTCCCACATACACCTCAGCAAAAAAATCTGCTTCTTCGCTTGTGGAATTTCCGGCATCTTCTCCATAAATCAAATCAGAATCATCATCCCAAGAACCATCTAATCCTGCATAATAAATATCTGCAGGTATCCGATCATCATGGAGCACATCACCATTATGATCAACGGCATGACCCCATAATCCCCTATATGGTATAACACTTACATCTCCACCAAGTAACACAAATTCTGTTTGCCAATTCAAATATGCAGATTTTATAAATTCACGGATTTTTTCTTGCAAATCTACTCCTTGAAAATTCGATTCAATAAACGAGAGATTAACAGAACGAGCAGTTAAATGTTCATTTTTGTATTTTAAAAATGATTTGAATGAGGATTCCAATTCTTTTGTAGTTATTAATACATATTCATACGTTCCAGACGGCAAAGAAGATGGTTTTGACTCATGATGATAATGATGAATCATAGATGGATTATCTATTTTCTCTAAAATGAGTTCCTTATCTTTAGAATAATTCCTATATAACTGATTCTGAGTATTATCTTCTTCCAAATTGATGGTAACATTAATAGGAGAAGAAAAAAAGAGTTCGTTTTCTTTGGGGTTATACTGTATTGGATATACATTTACCATTAACAAGGTATACCCTCTTAACTTTCCGATACCAAAGGATTCAAAGTTTTCTTCTGGGATTTCAGCAGATTCATTGTTTTTAGTTGTAGACCAGGTTACAGGTTGAATAACTTCTTCATCTTCTCCGTCACTTAATAACATATCATTTGTAATGAGTTGATTTGATACGACTGTTTTTTTAGTAATTTTTGAAAGTTCTATAGAAGAAACTTTTGAATTTTGTGGAAGAAGGATTTGAATTTGTTTAACCGGGATTGAAAAATCATTCTTCAACGTCTTTAATGAAGTGTTTCCTAACGTAACCTTTGTAAAATAATGATTGTCAACGTATATATTGCTGATAACGGGTTCTCCAAAATCAAATGTTTTAGTTATACTATTTTTTGAAATATTGTAATAATAATCAAGTGGAGAATGAGATGGTTCATAAGAAGTCAACACATGTTTTGATTCTCTAGTTCCATATTGTAGCGTCAAGGATTCCATGACAGGAATTGAACTGAATAATAAGATGAGAATGATCATTATTATTTTAATAATCCCCTTTCTTTTCATAGATATCATCAGCATTTTCATAATCTTATATTTTTTATATATATTCAAACCTAAGATAATGGTGTATATTTAAATATACGAAATAGAATGGAACCATTTTCACCCAAATATATCTAAATACCATGTTGTTTAATAATTTGTCACAATAATATCTGTAGTTGTTGTATATAAACTCTTCTTTAGTTTTAAACTGTTTTTTAGTGTTTAATGTTTTAAGATAGTGAAAAATATTTTAATTTTTTGAAAGATTATCAACTATTGTATGAATCTTTTTTTAAAAGGGTTTATTAAATTAAATCACATACTTCATCTTGTTTATAATAGTGAGAGGTGACCATATGGTTGTTAATATCGAAAGATTATTTTCAAAACGAGCAAATAGACTGCGTTCTTCAGAGATCAGAGAACTTCTTAAATTGACGCAAATGCCAGGGATGATTTCTTTTGCTGGTGGGCTTCCCAATCCTAAAGCATTTCCAGTTGATATTATTCATCAATGTATTGATGATACCTTTAAAAAAAATAGTGAAAAAGCGTTGCAATATGGAACTACTGAAGGAGTGACTAAGTTGCGACGGGTGCTTGCTGAACGGATGAGGAAAACAAGAGGGATTGATTGTGAACTGCACGATATCTTGATTACTAGTGGAGCACAGCAAGCGTTATCTCTTGCGGCATTAGTTTTTATTGATCCGGGAGATACGTATTTAACTAGTGTTCCAGCATATTTGGGTGCCGTGCAAGCATTCCATGCGTATGAAGCAAACTGTGAGTCCATTCCAATGGATGAAGAAGGAATTGACACAGATTCATTGCGGCGTAATCTTGAACGATTACGAAGAACTGGTATTTATCCTAAGTTTTTTTACACGGTCCCAACGTTTCAAAATCCTTCTGGAGAAA
>JAGXLH010000188.1 GCA_018334795.1 Thermoplasmatota archaeon | reverse complement strand
CTAGCCCTTCCTCAATTGCTCCGAGAATAGTTAATGATCCCATACAATATAGGAGAAAAGCCGTGATGAATCCTTCGGAAAATCGATTATTTTTTGAACCAGTTTTCTTTTTTAAAAACTCGCCAACAGAGACAATCAGAGTATCTAAGTGAAGTATTGAACCTAGGATAGATCCAATCACCAGACTGAGTACCATTGCTAAAAAATGAGTGGTTTTAATCGCCATCGTAATCCCTAATACTATGGTGAATAAGCCAATTGCCTGAAAGGTGGTTTCAACGATATATTTTGGAAGTCTTTTATGAATGATAAGACCAAGAAGACCACCAATTACTACAGCTAGTGCATTAACGATAGATCCAATCATATTGGTACAGGTCATAAATTAATATTTATTCATAAGTCCTTGGGTCAATTGAAAAAAAGAGTTGCTCGTTATTCCAAATGAAAATAGTTATTGTTGATTTTTATAATAATAAATAAGGAAAAACTAATAAATCAAAAAGCTCTCTTTTAGATTTGTAGGTTAATAATGAAAGGAGGCAAGGTCTGGAGAGAATAACAAAAGGAGGCAAAACTTCTTGTTAAAAAGAAAAACCAGGAGGATACTCTCCTCTCTCTTCTCTCTCACCTCTCCAGACCACCAATTTATGTATTTGTTAAAACTTGTTTAAATAATTTACCAAATTTTTCAAGAATAATCTTTAATAATGTTTAGTTTAATTAGTATTTATGAAAATTAGTGGCATCATTGGAGTTATCGTAATTACATTTATTGTTATCTTTATTGCCGCAATAACCTTTGCTCATGTTGAATCAATTAGAGAAGAACAAAATCAAAAAAAAGACCAATCGATCCAAGGAACGATTACATCCATACAACAAAATAGTACCATAAAACTAGATAAAGAAACAGTATCCTTTTGGACAGTTACTCTAACTGATAGAGAAACCTCTGAATCTACGCAGTATCAAATGATTTTTAAAGGGACATATCCTCCTCATCAGGGATTGGATCTTCGTTTTTACTATTCAAAAATTATGAAGGATAACAGTGAATATTTATTAATAAGTCAAATCGAACAAGTAGAAACTAGTTAGCTCATACTTCATCAATTAAATGGGACCATATAAATCAGAAATAAGTTTTTGGCTGGATAAAGAAAATATTTAAATGAACTTAAGATTCATCTTTTTTTGAATCATCTTTAGTAATAGATGTGATGTGTAAAATAATCAAAAAATTAGCAAACTGAACTAAAATAATAATGTATAATCCTATATGATATACTTGGGTTGGATCGTTTAAAAAAAATCCATTTGAAACAAATCCATTCGCGAGTAATGCCGAAACCGAAACATCAATTGACCAAAGGGCAAGCAAAAGTATTGTTAATAAAAATGCTGAGATAGCTATCCAATCAGATTTATCGAGGTTTTTAGTTTTCATTTATTAAGTGCCCCTCTTTTTTATTGTCCATCAATAATATTAATAGTTTATATTATATAAATTTATCTTTATAAAATTATGACTATTTGATTAGAAAGTACAAAATATAACTTAAAAATATTGGATACATTTCAAAAATAATTCAATAAATAAAAAATTAGGTTAAAATTCAGTTAAGTTCAATAGGGATATTTATCATATGGAAAAAATATTTTTTACAAAAAAATGATCATTACTTAGATCAAGCAAGAACAGATATTAAAAAAAGTGCCAAAGTGCCGCGGGAGGGACTTGAACCCTCGACATCACGGTCTTCAGCCGTGCACTCTCCCAACTGAGTTACCGCAGCGTTATGTTTTCTATAGGGTATTAGGAACTTATTATTGAATGTTACGCAAGATGTCTTCAGTAGAAATGTTAATATGTTTTAATGCTTTGATGAGATTTTTGAGTGTTGGTTTGAAATTTTCAGTAACAACTGCTCCTCGGGATGAGGGTTCAATCAGTTTTTCTTGTTCAAGGATTCTAAGTGAGTATCTGACCATGTGTTGAGGATAACCGGTGAGCTCTGAAAGTTTGATGATGCCCATTGGTTGATGTTCTTTAAGCACGGTGAGCACATGGATATGTCTTTTAAGAATGTCAAGTTCATTTTCGATAACGCTAGTTAGTGCACATTGTGCATTTCTTTTTTGTTCCATTCCTTTTAATCCTCTCTTCTTGTTTAAGAAAGGTAATTAACTCCCCTTATTTAAAAATCTCTATTTTGCAGGATGTTTTATTCTTGTTTTTTTCTGATAAATAAGCCAAATCATTAAAAATGATGTCGTATTTAAGAGGACACTCAAAAAAAAAACATTGAGCGATATGTAATGGTGTCCATCTATGAATCAATCATGTAAATATGGATTACTCCTCTTGTGTGCGTTTCTACTTGCTTCATCCATTGTTCCCCAGGTAAAAGCCAAAGATACATCTATTGTCTTAGATTTTTATTATTCAGAGAGTTGTGGGACATGTGAAGAGTTTAAACAATTAATCACGGATGAATTTAAAAATAATGAAGCATACGATGATTTTTTATCGGTTCATATCAAAAACGTGGATATGGACACATATTATGATGTATGGGAGGATGAATAT
>JAGXLH010000187.1 GCA_018334795.1 Thermoplasmatota archaeon | reverse complement strand
ATTGAAAATATTCGTCCGAAGATTGCACTGCCAGGTCATCCTGAAGATGTAGTTGATGTTGACGATGTGGGAGAGGTCCGTGTTGATTCTGGAATTATTGCTTCTTGTACAAATGGTCGATTGGAAGATATGCGTATTGCAGCATCGATTTTAAAGAATCGTAAAATAGCACCCGGAAGAGTGTTAAAGATTGTTCCTTCCACTAATAGAATTTGGGAAACATGTTTGAAAGAAGGATTAATTGATATCTTCAAAAAAGCAGGAGCCTTAATTGGTGCAGCAGGATGTGCCGGGTGTGCTGCTGGTCAAATCGGTCAAACTGGTAAAGATGAAGTAGAGATTTCAACAGGTAATCGTAATTTTACAGGTAAACAAGGACCTGGTAATGTGTATTTAGCAAGTCCTGCGACAGTTGCTGCATCTGTTGTCTCTGGAAAAATTACTGCTTCAGATCATATTGATTCAACACCTTCCCCTGTTGCCATTCCTCGAAAACATACATATAATGTGCATCCAAGTAAACCACCGAAGGAACAAAATCCAGTTAAAGTAAAAGGCAGAACATGGGTTATTGATAAAGACAATATTGATACCGATATGATTTTTCATAATCGGTATTTACATATCACAGATATTGAAGAAATGGGACAGTACACCTTTGATAATCTTGAAGGATACAAGGATTTTGCAAAAAAGGTAAAACCCGGAGATGTTGTTGTCGTGGGCAAGAATTTTGGTTGTGGGAGTAGTCGTCAGCAAGCTGTAGATTGCTTCAAATCATTAGGTGTCAGTGTGATTATCGCTGAATCATTTGGCGCAATTTATGAACGAAACGCGATTAATAATGCAATGCCCATTCTAGTTTGTGAAGGTATTACTAAAAAAATCGATGATAAGGACACATTATCGGTGAACTTTGAAACGGGTGAGATCATTGATGAAACAAAGAATGTGACGTTGAAAGCCAAACCGTTTTCACCGTCTCAAATGGAGATTTACAAACGTGGCGGGTTACTTGTAAAAACCGATTAATCACAAACTAATTTTTTTCTTTTCTTTTTAGATGAGTTTTAATAAAAGAACATTAATTCTTGGTATGGTCTAGTAAAGATGAGCTTGTATTCCTCAGTAATTAAAGTAATTGGAAATACTCCACTTATCCGGGTTGATGATGTGTATGCAAAACTGGAAAGTGTAAATCCTAGTGGCAGTATTAAAGACAGAGTTGCATTAGAAATTATCACCGCTGCTGAAAAGGAAGGTTTACTCAAGCCAGGATATAGAATTGTGGAAGCTAGTAGTGGAAATACTGGTATTTCGTTAGCAATGATAGCTGCGGCTAAAGGGTATCATATGACCATTGTGATGCCAGAGAATATGAGTCGGGAACGAAAACTGATGATGAAAGCATTTGGTGCTGAACTTGTTCTCACCTCGAAAAGTGGGAGTCTTCAAGAAGCTATTGATGCTGCTGAGGAGCTTGCAAAAGATGAAAAAACGTTTTACACTCGGCAATTCAGCAATCCAAATAATATTATGGCTCATATTAAAACAGGAAAAGAAATCGCTGAGGAAATCGGGCCTGTTGATGCAGTGGTTGCTGGTGTTGGAACCGGTGGTACACTCATTGGTGTTTCATCAGTGATGAAAGAACTTAATCCTGATGTGAAGGTAATAGCAGTTGAACCTGAGGAAGCAGCTGTAATGTTTGGTGGAAGCAATGCTCGAATTAGTGAACATCATATTCAGGGTATTGGTGATGGTTTTATTCCCAAACTGATTGATATGGATAAAGTTGATCGAGTGATCGTTGTTGGTAGTCATGAAGCAGTGGAAATGTCACGCAGTTTAGCTGAACAATATGGCTTATTAGTTGGAATTAGTGCGGGAGCAAATATGCTTGCTGCATCCAAAGTTTCAAAAGCATTTGACAAAGTCGTTACTGTTCTTCCAGATAGAGGAGAACGGTATTTGAGCATGGATTTATTTCAGTTGTAAGATCCCATGCATTAAATGAAGATATCTTTGATAATGAATTGTTTTCTGCTTTTTTGTTGATAAAACCTTTATGTAATCAGCTTGTTACGGAAAAGTTGTGTTTGATGATTTCATTTCAACCGTTCTTACCTTTTTAACAGGTTTTGGAAGCGGATTATACGTTGGTATTGCATCTGGAACAGCTGAACCATTCATTATTCCACTTATTACTGTAGTGTTGGGTTCATCGATTTATAATGCGATTGGGACTAGTTTATTCGTTGATTGTATCATTGGTCTTATTGCCGGCAGTATTTTTTTATTAAAAGGACATGTGAACGTTAAACCAGTTGTGCTGCTTGGATTCTCTGGAGTGTCCTGTTCGTTAGTAGGAAGTTATTTTTCTTCTGGAACACCTGAATCAAGTCTTAAGATACTAATTGCTATCGTGCTTATTCTTTTTGGTTATATGCTTCTTCGTGGAGGTATCAAAAGAAATATTGATGTGGTTAATGAAAAAGTGAATTTTTCAAAATTTCAAAAACATAAACATCTTAGTTTCATTTTTTTTGGTGGCTTAATTGGTTTTTCCAGTGGATTTACAGGAATGGGAAGTA
>JAGXLH010000186.1 GCA_018334795.1 Thermoplasmatota archaeon | reverse complement strand
GGTGAAATGATTAATAAATCGTAAGAATTAGTGATTAGAGATGCGCTCTGTGTTTTTATCTCAGAATAACAAATTTTGATTTTTGCATTTGATATATATTGAATAGTATTTATTACTGGTTGATAACGAACTGGATAAATATCAACGATAACAAACGTAGTTTCTTTTCCATTGTCATTTAATCCGCATTTTATAGTATAATCAAACCAGGTGTTAGGATAGCATTCTTTGCTCTCATACACGTTTTTATTTTCATTTAATAGATTTTGGTCGTTTTGCGAATCTTTGTAAATTTGGGGTTTTTTTGTTGGTATGATCTTTTCATTAATTGATTCTTTTAAAATTTCAGAATGTTCAATGGAAACGTCGTAGATTTTTGTATTTTTTGAAAATTCAAATACTGTTTGATACAAGGGTAAATGAGGATTCCCTGGCTCGTTTAGATATGTGTTAGTTTCGGGTAATTCGATAGTTAGATAGCCTTCACTTTTAATAAATTGGGGTTTTGTTGAAAAGGTGATGATTTTTTTTTCGATTTTTTCATTTTCGGATTCTTTTAAAAAATCTGCAGTTGCTAATCCACTTATAATAAACATGGTCGTTATTAACAAAACATAAATTTTTTTCATTTTTGCCTCCAATTTATATATAGGATAACTAAATTTAAATTTTACTATAGAAAAAATTTGGTTTATTTGATTTATTTTATGGTTATATTAAGTAAATTTATTTTCATTTTGTGTTTGTTTCGTTAAATTGTATATTTTTTAATAGATGCTTTTCTATATACCATGATTGTGACCTGAAGATTAATCTAAACTAAATTACTTTCTTGATTTTTTTACCATCCCACGTAGTTGTCAATATGGATAACTGGTTTGTTCAATTGTTTTTTTTATGGCGAAACATGTAAAAACAAGGCCCTGTTTATGAATACTCATTATGAAAATGAATATTGGAAACATTCAATTAAAATCAATTGAAGCTCGTAGGTACGTTGATTTATCTACTCGTCCTAAAAAAGTTCGTATTGACCATAACAGTAACATTAATCGAATGGAAATGGAAAAGGAGCAAACAGCAAAAATTGAATTTCAATATACTGCTAGTTATGCTGCTGTCGGTATGATTAAAATTGAAGGTATGCTTGTATTTCGGGGGGAAACTGCTTCCGAAATAGTGAGAAAGTGGAATGATACGCATAAAATGCCTGATGAGATTGCAAGTGGGATTCATACTGCGATTATGCATGCATGTGTTCCTCAAGCGGTTGGTATTGCAAAGGATTTACGTCTTCCACCACCAATTCCATTACCTCAGGTGCGATTAGGAAAGAATGCAAAGAAAGGTCAAGCTCAGTCTGGGCCGAGTCCAGAGGTTGCCTGATTTTCCTTTTTTTTAATATGGGTAAATGTTTGGAATATTTTTTGTAAGGCTTGGGTAGTAAAACTATGGAAACGATTGTTATTTCGCTTGGTGGATCAGTATTATTAGCTGATGATACGTCTATTTCGTATTATGAGGAATTAAGAAAATTGCTTTTATCGCAAACGGATAAAAAAATTTTTATTGTGGTTGGTGGTGGCCCTCCCGCTCGGAATTATATTTCTCGAGCGAGATCATTAAAGATTTCCGAAGATCTTCTTGATGCTCTTGGGATTGCGGTTACGCGTGTGAATGCGTTATTTTTAGCGAGTCAATTGCAGAAAAATATTTACATGATTCCTCATTCAGTGCAGGAAGCTGTTCGATTGAATCAAAAAATAGTGATTATGGGTGGAACAACTCCGGGGCATAGTACTGATTTTGTTGGTGCTGAACTTGCTAGTGAAACTCTTGCCGATTTGTTTGTGATTGCAACTAATGTTGATGGTGTGTTTGATAAAGATCCTCGGGAAAATGAGGATGCAACATTTTTTTCTAATATATCTGCTTTAGAGTTACTTAGAAAATATGGAAGTGCTTGGAATGCAGCTGGTAGCAATATGGTAGTAGATGGTCCAGCGTTACAAAAAATTCATGATGAACACATTAAGACCGTGGTTATAAATGGAAATAATATTAAAACATTTCAAAATGTGTTAGATCATCAATCTTTTACGGGTACTACTATCACTGTTTGATTGATAAAAATCTTTTTTTTAAAAATATTATCTATGATATGATAGAATAACAAAAAATAAGAAAATGATAGGATTCTAAGAAAAATAGAATCCTTTGTTTTTTTTAGTTAATTTGTTTTATCGAACAAAGTCAATGTTGTACTTTGAACTGGTCACTGTTTTTTTAATGGCGGGTGCTTCCGTTGTTGGTTGCGCTTGTCTGCTTGGTCCAAGTAAGTTTGGTGATTGTACACCGGTCATAATGGCCATCACGCGACATTTTCCTTCGAATTCAGGAAGCACTCGTGCTCCGAGAATAACGTTTGAATAACAATCCAAATCTTCAGTTAAGGATTTTGCTACATCCTGAACATATTTCAAACTCATATCTGGACCACCAGTAATGTGAACAAGTGCACCATCAGCCCCAGTGTAATCAACATTAAGTAATGGATGATTAAGTGCTTCTTGAACGATTTTTTCAACGCCAGAATCTT
>JAGXLH010000185.1 GCA_018334795.1 Thermoplasmatota archaeon | reverse complement strand
CGAAGCATCCAAGCACTGAGCTGTGTTGAAAATAGATCTCTTAAGTAATCTGGGAGGTTATGAGCTTCATCTACAATTAATAACACATCTTCTTCAGCAACGCCTAACCAGTCAAATAGCATGTTTCGAATGGTGATATCAAAAATATAAATGTAAGGAATAACTACTACTGTTGCATCGCGAACGATTTTTTTGTTTAATTCGTAGGGACAAATGGTTTTTTGTTCGCAATAGTGAATGAATGTTTCAGCAGTGGGCAGTTCTTTTTTAATCCATTCTATCATATCTTCGACTTGGTTTTTTTCGTTAACAAAATTCCGATAATAAGGACATCCCTTGTGGGAGTTGCGTGTTTTCTTTTTTTCATTTGAACAAAATTTGGAGAGTTCCTCACTAGTGCCTTTTGATAATTCTTCATCATTTTTGGCGTGAGGACACATATTACTTCTACCTTGGATGCCCACACCAATTATTTTTTCTTTGCGAGAATCAGTTTCTTTAAGGGTTTGTCTGATCGCCCGTAATTCTTTGATAACTTGTTGTTGTTGTGCATTAGTTCGGGTGATGTAAATGATTTTTTTTTCATGTGCTAATGCGTAATTTAATGCAGCTGATAAGACACAGATGGTTTTTCCAGTACCGGTTCCTGATTCGATGACAAGATGCGATCTATCATTGAATGCATTGGATATCGTGGTAACGATAGCTTGTTGGTGTGGTCGTGGTATATAGGGAAAAAATTCCATGATTATTTCTCTGAAATAGAGTATTTGGTACATAGACTTGTTGGAGAAAAAGTAGTGAACTACCACCCATTGAAATGAGTGGCTTCAAGGTTAAATCCTCATTGGGCGAACCATCAGCCCGCGATGGGCTAACGCTTCAACAAGAGTTGGTGCAATGGTACTTCCCTTTGAATCATCTTTACCTTGTTTAGGGCATGATCCACTGATGCCCAGATCCTTCGACATGTAGAAAAAGAATCTTCTTACGATGTTTACTGCACCGAGCCAATCCCCGTTATACTCTTTCTTGCAGGTTTTACAAACTGAATGGATAGAAGGACTCCTCCGTATATCTCCACCACAGTCCTTGCAAACTGAAGAAGTATCACGTGGATGGACTCTTCTCACAGCAATGGAATTCCTATGAGCTTTATATACGATCATATCTTCCAACAACAGAAACGGCCAACTATGACCTTTTCGGTTGCCTTTTTTTCCAAAGTTCATCTGTTTACTGATGCCTTTGAGATTCTCCAAAACAATTACACAATCCTTGTATTTCCTTGCAATGCTTACAATCTCTGTGCTAATCTTATGGTTGACATCATGGACATAGTTACGTTCCCTGTCTTTACTCTTTTTGATTTCTTTCAGCAACTTCTTTTTTCCAAGTTGCTTACGCAAAACAAAGAATCTTCTGCGTTTCTCAAGCATCTGCTGGACGTTGAAAAAATTTGATTCCAAGATGTTGCCCTGTCTGTCTTGGACTACAAGAGTTGCACTATTGTTATGACTTCCACGGTCAACACCAACAAAATGCTTAAAATCCTTTTGAGAGGGAATAGGTTTTTCTTCTTCAAATATGACGTTGAGATAGTAACCATTTTTTCTATATTTCAACTGAACACATTTGAAACTATGCGCTCTAAGTAATTTGAAATATTTTTCACAAGAAGTAATTGGCACATGGACTTTGCCATGTGTAGTGCTCATATTAGCCCACCATTCAAAATGTTTTTCTGGTGTATGTTTGAAACTAATGCTACGTTTGTCAAACCTAACAGTTGTTAGTCCTTTGAAATGTGGAAACACTTTGTTATTTAGGTTGTTTTTGTAACTGTCATATTGTTCTTTAGCAATATCTCTTGCAGTCTGGATAAGTCCTGTCTGCAAACTATATTGGTGTTTTGCTCTTTGGTATATCTCTGATAGTGGTGTTCCTTTGGCGATTTCATGCAGATAGAAATTAATGCATTTGCGGTATTGTCGCATAGTAGTATTTAGACTATGTTTTTTGTTTTTGTTAGGATGTATTATTTTGAACTGGATAGTATTTTTTATCTTCACAGATCTTGCATAGAAAAAAATAGATATATTAAGCATTTTAAGAGGTTGATGAAACTATTAAGGAATTATATTGAAGAACAGAAAAGCAATTCATCCAACCAATGAATTGAGATGGTCTTCTTGCTAAAAGGTGATAAAACTAAAGTGTAAAAAGGAAGATGAGCATTATTCATTTCATAATCCGGGCAGAAGTGAAAATCAAGATATGAAAAAGAAACCTTTTCAGCAGATCATTGATCAACTTTCATCCGTTCTTAGCGATGAACAAATAAAAATGTTACCACGGAAATGGGAAAAGATCGGTGATGTGCTTATTCTTCGATTAGACCAACCTTTGATATCTGTACAAAAAGAAGTAGCATCTGTGTATGCTGAAGTGTTGAACTGTAAAAGTGTATTGAAGGATACTGGTGGCATCATTGGACAGTTTCGAATACCTGAAATATCCTTTGTATACGGTGACAAGGATACCGTAACTATTCATAAGGAGAATAGCATAAAATATAAGTTGGATCCGTCTGAGATTATGTTTTCTTCAGGGAATATG
>JAGXLH010000184.1 GCA_018334795.1 Thermoplasmatota archaeon | reverse complement strand
GAGATTGACAAGATCACTGGTGATGTAGTTGAGCAATATGATTATTTTTATTTGTATCCCGCAAAACACTTTGTGATTCCTGAACATAAACAAAAAACCGCAGTGGACTCAATAAAAGAAGAACTGGAACAACGTTTACCAGAACTAGGTCTTATTGAACAACATCGGTTGAAACAGCGAACGTTGTATGATCTTGAAATGATTGAGGAAACCGGTTTTTGTAAAGGTATTGAAAATTATTCCCGGCATTTTGATAAACGAAAAGCTGGGGAAAAACCACATTGTTTACTTGATTATTTTCCAGATGATTTCTTATTGTTTATTGATGAAAGTCATCGAACCATTCCACAAATCCATGGTATGCACCGAGGGGATTACAGTCGGAAGAAATCATTGATTGAGTATGGCTTTCGACTTCCGAGTGCATTTGATAACAGGCCACTAACCTTTGATGAATTCACAGAATACATGCATGACACCATTTTTGTTTCAGCCACTCCAGGTGATTATGAACAAGATGTTTCTGATCAAATCGTTGAACAAATCATTCGACCAACTGGTTTAGTTGATCCAATTGTTGAAGTAAAACCAATTGATGGGCAAATCCCTGATTTAATCAAACAAATCCATCAAACAATCGATAGTGGCCATCGTATTCTTGTTACCACGCTTACGAAACGCTTGGCTGAGGAATTGTCGAATTATTTAGCTGAACAAGGCATTAAAACCAGGTATTTACACGCTGAAATTGATACCATTGAACGAGGAGAAATCCTTAGGCAACTCCGACTTGGTGAATTCGATGTGCTTGTAGGTATTAACTTACTTCGAGAAGGAATTGATATTCCGGAAGTAGGTTTTATTGCTATTTTAGATGCAGATAAGGAAGGATTTTTACGAGATCATCGAAGCCTTATTCAAATCATTGGCCGGGCTGCTCGAAATGTTGATGCGAAAGTGGTACTTTATGCAGATAAAATGACTGATTCCATGCAAAAAGCACTTGATGAAACCATGCGACGACGAAATAAACAAATCGCGTTTAACCTGAAACATAATATTACGCCGCAAACGATTCAAAAACCAATTCCAGAAAAAACCGTGGAAATCAAGGATACAAAACATATTCCACCATCTGATATTCCGGATGTCATTATGGATCTTGAAAAAGAAATGCAGCAAGCAGCAGAAGATTTAGAATTTGAAAAAGCAATCTTTCTTAGAGATAAGATTAAACAGTTAAAATATCAACTAGCAAATAACTAAATGGAAAGTATTACTTAATCAGTTCCTAAAAAATATCCATAGCATTTGGTCCTTTTTCTTTAATCTCTCAGCAACAATCATGATTACAATTCCAACGAAAAACATAATCAAACCAAATCCTCTAGGAATAAAACCCACTAGTGCTGGTGAGTAAAAAACAAATGCACTTACGATAACTGGAATGCAAATAGCAAAAATGCACCAACAAGAATCAAAAGAGTACTACGATTCACCTATTCATTCCTCCACCACTTATATCATAGGGTTCTTTTGCTGGATGCCAATCAAATTGAATCCATGGAAAAAGATAGAACCAGTAAAAAAAAGTTGAAATAATCCCGACTTTTCCAAGTATTGGGTAAGGAAGGATTCGTGGTCTATTCCAATAATTATTATACCACTCATTTTGGATGGAATGAGTCACTGCATTACGACCATTATGTCTAAATGAGTTGTAACATATTTCATTTTCACCATCCAGTGTCACTCCCTTTACGTTGAATGTGATGGTATTGTTTCTGATTAAATGTGAACCATACCAAACCCAGATACCAAGACGGTTGAATGAAATCATGTTGTTTTCAATGAGATTATTTTCTGATCCTTGTTGGGACATGTATGCAACATAACTTCCAATGCCGATATTGTTGTTTTTTATTGTATTATTATCAATGCTATTATTACTGGAGCTAACAAGAAAAACCCCGATTTTATTATATTTAATAAGATTATTTGTAATCGTGTTATATTCTGAATAAGAATTAATTCCCTGACAGTATTGTATTGTAAAATTAGTCAAAGTAACATGGTCAGCATTGATGCTCACCTTTGTTTCAAGGTTCATATCACTGATTCTCTCTCTGCCAATAATAGTGTGTTCTCTATCTTCACCACGAAGAGTGATTGTTTTATTTATCTTAACACCTAGAGAATACAATCCATTTGACACAAATACGACATCATTTTGAGACGCAACGTTGATTCCATCCTGAATATATTGAAAAGGATGCTCCATCGATCCATCCCAGGGACCATCTGTGTTGTCATCATCAACGTAAATTATTTCATCCTGTTGAGATGCATCAGACTGAACTGGAAATATCACTGTTGAACTAACAAGCAAAAAACAAAATATTACTGAAATAATTTTATTCATATCCTCCACCACTTATATCATAGGGTTCTTGTGCTGGATGCCAATCAAATTCAAACCAGGGAAAAATACCTACATTCCATATCTCAATTTTACCAGTAATTAATTTTGGACCAAAGCCAATCCAGTCATCCCAATAGTTCCTATTCCATGTATTAAAAAAAGAATTTTCCATATCCACATGATAAGAATTATCAATAAAATTATTTTCTTTAATCTCATTCCTC
>JAGXLH010000183.1 GCA_018334795.1 Thermoplasmatota archaeon | reverse complement strand
ACGCGAGGAGGGAGATTCGAACTCCCGTGGTCGTAAGACCAAAGGATTAGCAGTCCTTCGCCGTGGCCAGGCTGGGCCATCCTCGCAAGAAAAAAAGTTACTTTTCGCATCCTGGAAATAAGCATCTTGGATAAAAAGGTTATGTTCGCTGAAAGATAACACTTAAATCATTCTAGGTTTATTTCATTTTGTTTTTCGTATGATGGATTGGACAGAGAAATATCGCCCAAAAACAGTCAAACAAATTGTTGGTAACCATTCTCAAATCCGAAAATTTTTATCTTGGGCTAATGCATGGAAGCGTGGCAATCCTCAGAAGAAAGCAGTTGTTCTATCTGGAAAACCTGGTATTGGAAAAACTAGTGCTGCGTATGCACTTGCTCACGATTTTGACTGGTTGCCCATTGAATTAAATGCCTCAGATGCAAGAAATGCTACTACTATTAATGCTGTGGCTACTGCTGGAGCCACTCATCAAACGTTTTCTGATGATGGCCAGTTTATTTCAACAAAAACTGGTGGATTGAAACTTATTATCATAGATGAAGCAGATAATCTTTTTGAACGATCCAAGGATAGTACGGTTGGAGGAAAAGATTTTGGGGATAAAGATGGAAAACGAACCATTGTAAAAACTGTTCAAGTTACTCAGCAACCTGTGATACTGATCGTTAATGATGATTATCAATTATTCAAGGGTAGTGGGTCTTCACTTCGTAAAACTTGTCTTCATTTAAAGATGTATCCTGCTAAGTCAGATGAGATTGTTCAGTTGTTAAAACAGATTTGTTTAAAGGAACAGATTCGTGTTGATGCTCAGGTATTGTTTTCTATTGCTGATGCAAGCCAAGGAGATATCAGATCAGCTGTTCGTGATTTACAATCGGTTTGTACGAATAAAAAAGTGGTTACCTTAGATGATGCTGATGTACTTGGTCATCGGGATCGATCTGAATTGATTTTTGATGTGCTTAGAGATATTTTTCGAACGAAGGATAGTATGGTGATTCGTCAACATGTTCGTATGGTTCAAGAGGATCCGCGAATGATGTTGTTGTGGGTTGCTGAAAATCTTTTGGGGAGTTATTCTTCGGTAGATGATATTGCATCAGCGTATCATTGGTTATCGAAGTCTGATATGTTTCTTGGTAGGACATTTCGTCGTAGTAACTATGGATTATGGTCTTATGCTAGTGATCTTAGTACGATTGGAGTTTCTCTTTCAAAGCAGCAGCGAGTGCATTTTCAACGATATAAATTTCCTTCTTGGCTAAAAAAAACATCAAAAGAAAAAAGTGTTCTTTCTGCACAAAAATCTCTTATTGAAAAAGTATCTAGGTATCATCATTGTTCAATGAAAAAAACACGCTCTTTTATTTTACCAAATCTTAAAAAAATAGCTTTTTCAAATGATGATTTTCTTTGTTCTTTTGTTGACCGACTTGAGTTATCCGATGAAGAAGCTGTATTTTTAGCTGGTAAAAAAGCTAAAAAAGTACTTTCATCATATCGAAAGGAAAAACAAAGCACAAAAGATAATTTTAAAGAGAAAAAAATAGATTCTAAAAAAACTTCGAAGAAAAATGAAAAAGTAGAGAGAAAAGATTCTTTTAAACAACAATCATTAGGATCATTTCAATGAATCATTTTTTTTAATCTTCTAGACTACTCATGATGTCTACGGTTTGTTGCTTGTAGTGTGTTTTGAGTTTTTGATAGGTTTCATCTGAAATCTTATGATCGCGATGTTTCTTTTCAATTTCTTTTAAGACATTCATTAACAATGCTTTTTCTGTGGTGAGTAGTTCTGAGGAGTCCACATCCCGATTGCGTTTAACACCATTTCCTCTTTTTTTGATACCATATGCTGAGGTTACAATTACAAGAACCACTAGTAATGCAATGAGGATGGTGGTGTATAGATTAAGTGATGTTTTAGTATCTTGTTCTTCAGGAAGTGTGATAGTCAATGCTGATTCTGCATTGATTGATTCTAAGGATGAAATTGTTTTTTGATCGACTGTAAGCGTAAATGTTGTGGTATTATATACGAACTCTTTTGAAAACGTGAATGGAGTTTCCTTAGATTGTGTATAGGTAAGGGTGATTTCTATTTGGTCTTGATTAAGACCTTGGGTATAATTTGTGATTTTGTACCGGTTTTCAGATATGGAAGTTGCTTGAATATCGGTATTATTGATAATAAAGGAAATATCAATTGCATCTGAAGGAACAAAGAAGGACAAATTTGCATTGTCTTTTTGTTTTAGAATAATTTGTTCTTCGATGGAAAAAGTATCATCAATAGTATTGATTTGAACGTCATGATCTGTTACGGAGTGAGCTTCAATAGATGTTGATAAACAAATCAAAAGAGCTATAACTCCTATGAATGTGAGTGTTTTCTGACTAGTTTTCATTGCAACCTTTGCTGGCAACAGATAACAAATATTTATGTATTTCGAATATTTTATTTTTAAACTATTGTTTCATTTATAAGCAACTTATATTTTGATTATAAAAAATTTCTAATTTATTAATTTTAAATGATTCTATGATAGAAATAACGCACTTATTTTTTTATTATATTTAAACATTTTTGTCAGGTTTCTTTTTTCCCAAACGTTTTGAGATGGTATATAAGCCAT
>JAGXLH010000068.1 GCA_018334795.1 Thermoplasmatota archaeon | reverse complement strand
TTTTTTAAATTCCTTAAACGGAAGATTTAATTCAGTTATGGTCCCCATATTTGTTACTCACCTTACCATCGTTTTTATTGTATTTTTGCTCCTTCTTTTACTGGTTTATCTGTATTAACAATTGTTGATTCTGTTTTTAATGTTTTGCCATCATAGACTGCCTCACCGTTACCATTAATTATCATGGTTATTTGCTGAAAATCATCAAAAGAAAGTACCTCTTCTGGATTTGGTGAAACACCCTCAGCTACTACTTCATCACCAGGAGATGCATCTTTTGGGTCCAACAATGAAACCAATCCATCACAATCAGTTGCTGCAAGAAGCATCGCAGTTGATTTCACCCCACGAATCGTAGCAGGCTGTAAATTGGTTATGACAACAATCTTTTTACCCGTTAAATCATCAGCAGTATAATGCTTTTTTAATCCAGCGACAATCACTCTTTTGCCCTTATCACCAATATCAATATGGGCTAAATACAGCTTATCGGCATTTGGATGATCCTTTACCTCTAAGATTTCCGCAACACGCAAATCTAGTTTTGCAAATGGGTCTTCTTCTACCATAATATCATCCAATACAAGTTTCTTAAATAATGGTTTTGGTTTCACTAGTTCAAAACCAATATCAACGGGTTCAATCGCATCATTCCATGTTGCCTTATGAACTGATCCTGAATTCCCAATCATCGCCCAAACCTTTTGAGATGAAAACGGAAGATACGAAGCAAACAACACAGATAATGCTTTCAGCATTCGTAAACACACAAAAAGTGTGGTTGCACAATGTGCTTTATCAGTTTTTATATCCTTCCAGGGTTCCTTTTCATTAAAATACACATTTCCCTTCTTAGCTAAACTCATAATTTGTTTAAGTCCTTGTTTAAATTTACACTGTGAAAGAGATTTTTGAACCTGTTGCACGGTTTCTTCAATTGCATGTACTAGATGATTATCGGTTTCATCAAAATCCCCTGGTTCTGGAATACAACCATAATTTTTCTCAGTAAATGAAACCACTCGATGAATGAAATTACCATAGGTCCCCACAAGTTCATCGTTGTTTTTGATCACAAAATCTTTCCAATCCCAGTTTGAATCCTTATTCTCAGGCATATTCATAGATAAATAATACCGAACGGCATCAACATCAAAATGCTTAACAATATCCGGAACCCACACACCAGTTCCTTTACTTTTTGAGAATTGTTCACCACCGATACGAAGATATTCATTTGCAGGAATATCATAAGGTAACTGTAACTGATCATCATATCCGATCAGAATCGAAGGCCAAATAATGGAGTGAAATGGAATATTGTCTTTTGCCAAAAAATAATAATGTTTCGCATCAGTGTTCTCCCACCATTCCTTCCACTTTTCATCATCTCCTTGTTTTTGAGCCCATTCTTTACTAGCAGCTAAATACCCAATGACTGCATCAAACCATACATAAATTCGTTTTTCCTCAAATCCGTCCAAGGGAACCGGGATTCCCCAGGTCATATCCCGAGTGATGGCCCGATTGTGTAATCCTTCTTTTAGCCAGTTTTGTGTAAATTTTAACACACTGGACTTCCAGTGTTTTTTATCACGTATCCACTCGGTCAATCGATCTTCAAAATGATTTAATGCAAAAAATAAATGTGTCGTAGTCTTTAGTTCCGGTGTTTTACCACATAATTTACAGCGAACATCAACCAGATCAATAGGATCGAGTAGTTGACCACATTCATCACATTGATCTCCTCGAGCTTGATCGCATCCACAATGAGGACAAGTACCCTCTATATACCGATCTGGTAAAAAGCGATTACAATGATGACAATAAAAGGATTCAACTTCTTTATCAAAAATATGATTTTTCTCATACAATGTAGAAAAAATATCCTGAACAACTTGAGTATGATTCTTTGTTGTAGTGCGAGTAAACAAATCAAAAGAGATGCCAAAATCTTTCATGTTCTTTGTATGTTCAGTATTATATCGATCAACCACATCCTGTGGACTAATATGTTCTTTGTCGGCAGTAATAGTCACTGGAGTTCCATGTTCATCACTTCCAGAGACCATAAGCACGTCGTTTTCTTGCAATCGTTGGAAACGTGCAAAAATATCTGCGGGTAGATAACATCCTGCAATATGACCTAGATGTAATGATCCATTTGCATATGGCCATGCTACGCCAATGTAAATTTTTTTGTTCATACGACTAATTCCCAGTGCTAATAAGGACACAACATTTAAATATGGCGCAAGGCTAATAAACATTAAATATATCACGTATTGTGTCTATTGAAAGATAGCACCATTGTAACATTTACTAAAAAATATGTTACTTCCTTCATTGGATTAGATTCACACTTTCACTATGAAACGAAAAATTTCAACAACGAAAGGATAAAATTGAGGAATGTTCTTTCCATTACCTAATAGGTAAAAAGAACAAAAAAACGAAAACCTCGTGCTATTTTTCAAAAAAGATTATAGATTCATTGACACAAGAATGAACTTAAGGTGATGTTAATGGTTATTGATCCAGCAACAACAAAATATATGATTAAAGCAACAATCCGAGCTGATGGTGTTATCGAGAAATCGGATGTTGTTGGCGCGATTTTTGGTCAAACCGAGGGACTGTTAGGAGATGAACTTGATCTCCGTGAGTTACAACGATCTGCTCGTGTTGGTCGAATTGAAGTAGAATTAGAATCAAAAAATGGCAAAAGCCAAGGCACGATTACGCTTCCAACCTCTTTAGATAAAGTGGAAACTGTTATTCTTGCAGCAGCTTTTGAAAGCATTGATCGAGTTGGTCCTTGTAAGGCTACGATTGAAGCTGAAGAAGTAGAAGATGTTCGAGTAGCACGAAGAAAACAGGTCATCGAACGAGCAAAGAAACTGTTAAATAAGGTTCTTGAAGAAGGAAAAGTTGAAGGTGGAAGCATCGCAGACAATGTTCGGCAAGCCGTGCAAATCGAAGAGATCATTAATTTTGGTCCGGAACGATGCCCAGCTGGTCCTAACATTGAGAAAAGTGATGCCATCATCGTAGTTGAAGGACGTCGAGACGTGCTTAATTTGTTACGCTATGGCATTAAGAACGTTATCGCTGTTGGTGGAACTAATTTGCCAAAGACCGTGGCAGATTTAACCAAGGAGCGAATAACCACTGCTTTTGTTGATGGTGACCGTGGCGGCGAACTGATTTTAAAAGAATTATTACAAACCGCTGATATTGATTTTGTTTCTCGGGCACCACAAACTCGTGAAGTAGAAGAAATCCCTCAGAAACTTGTGATGAAAGCGTTGAAAAATAAGATTCCTGCGGAACAATACGCTGAAATGTATAATATTGAAATGCATAAGAGCAAACAAGATACTTTCAGCAAAAATACGAACAATGAAAAAGAACCCAAGAAGGAATCTAAAAGTTCTTCGTCAAAGAAATCATCCTCAAGTAAAGGAAAATCGGATGATTATTTTTCCATTCTTGATGATGTTTCAGGATCTTTAAAAGCAGTTCTTTTGGATAAAAAAGATAAGGAAATAAAAAAGATTCCCGTCCGAGAGTTAACTGATGAATTAAAGAAAAGTAAAAACATTGAAACCGTTGTCTTTGATGGAATTATCACTCAAAGATTACTTGACATTGCTCATAACAAGAATGTGAAAACCATTGTTGGTATGAAAATGGGTAATGTGGTAAAGAAACCAAAATCCGTAAAGGTTGTCACTAAGAAAAAATAAAACAAAAAAATAATTTTTTTCTTTTTTCTTTTAAGAAAGGTGGTTTGATTTTTTATTAATCCTTGTTGGATTGAGTTTGTTTTAGTTGATGCTACATATATTAATTTTGAGATGTTTCATTCACGTTAACAAATTGTTTTAATCACTAAAAACATCATACATGATGATGTCGTCATGATAAATAAAAGATTAGGATGCCCTTAATTGAGGGAAGGGAACCCTACGCACGGTTCTGTTAGCAGTTGGATACAAACATGATTTGTCTCTTCTGACTCGATGGAGGCCACTTGTTCGCTGCGGTAATAATAATGAAAATGAGAATGAGTATTGTTAAGATTTTAATCACTAAATGAATGATTGTATTTTGTTGAAATAAAATATCATACATGGGTAATATAGAAAAGAATGACAATCCAAATAATATATGTATAGCAAGTTTTAGTTGAGTTATCTTATTCTTCAAACTGGCCAATATCATTCATATTTGGAAAATGTTTCGCAGGCTAAAAATTCACTGTTCTTAAAGTCTTCGTAGAAAATGATAAAAACCCTGTTTATTATTTCACCTTGTTATTTTGATGGTGGAATAATATTATGCAGAAGGATGAACTCATACAGCTGCATACGTTTTTGTTACAACTCAAGACCCATTTGGAAGATTTTCTTGAACATGATGGTGTAGCAGAGTTTCAAAGATATGATAAGCTAGATGTGACCCCGTATCAAGTGTATAAATCAAAAAGAGAACATACCTTAGCAGTTTTTATTTTAAGTAAAGGTATTGCTGATTTACTTGCTAATAATGAGTGTGATGGATTAGATAACATCTCAAATAGATTGGAACTTATGTCCGAACGGTTTATGACTGAAAAGGAAAAACAGTTAATCAGTGAACTGCAGTCCATTGCATAATGTATGCATCTTCTCCGTTTTGATAAAATTTGGAGAATTCATCGACTATGGTAAAGTCGTGTTTCTGATAAAAATTAATCGCAGTTTTGTTACTTACTGCGACTTCTAATTCTATGGTGGAGATATTTCTTTTTGAAAATTCTGTGAGCAATTGTTTGAGAAGCTGCGATCCAATGCCTTTTTTTCGTACAGCGGGGTCAACTCCGATCATTAATATTTTAGCGAAATCATGAGAAAATGGAATGCCAACGATGAATCCCACAAGTTGTTGATAGTGATGAGCTGTCCAAAATCCCCATGGACAACTTTCATAAAAAAGATTGAACAATGTTGGGTTGTATTGTTCGCTGAGGACTTGACTTGATAGTTTTAATACATCAAACATGTGATCTGCTTTAAACTGTTGTAGATGAAACACAATTTTTTAAGAAAATTACTAGTATAAAAACCTTAAGCGCATCTTTAATAAAGAAAAATAGATACATGGTAAAACGCTAAGGTGATAGTCTGATGAACATTGATGATGTAATGGTTACCAAAACAATTTTTAATCGTTTTGCAAAAGAATTTCCAGATATTTTTGAGGTTGATGTTGCTATTGCAGGGGCCGGACCAGCTGGTCTTGTTGCAGCTAAAACACTTGCTGAAACTGGAAAAAAAATAGTGCTTTTTGAACGAAAACTTTCCATTGGCGGAGGTATGTGGGGAGGAGGCATGACATTTCCAGTTATTGTTGTGCAAAAAGAATCCAAACATATCCTTGAAGATGTAGGTATAAATGTTTCTGATGAAGGAAATGGCTATTTTAGTGCTGATGCCATAGAAAGTGTTGCTAAATTAACTAGTGCTGCAATTGATGCAGGAGCAAAATTTTATAATGCAATTTCTGTGGAAGATGTTTTGTTGAAAGATGAGATAGTAAATGGATTTGTGATTAATTGGAGTGCTGTTGAAGCCGCAGGACTTCATGTGGATCCACTTACCATTCGAGCTTCTGCTTGCATTGATGCTACAGGTCATCCAGCTGAGGTTTGTCATATAGCTAGGAAAAAAATAAGGCCAAAGACAGGTCCGTTAAGTAAAAAACAAGCATTCATTGAAGGATCGATGTCAGCACATACTGGTGAACAAGCAGTGGTTGATAATACTAAAGAAGTGTATCCTGGATTGTATGCTGCAGGAATGTGTGCTAATGCTGTTTTTGGTGCACATCGTATGGGTCCTATTTTTGGTGGTATGCTTCTCTCTGGAGAAAAAGTATCAGATTTGATTCTTAAACAATTAAAATAAGAAACGAGGGATCACTTTATATTTCCTCTATCCACATTTTTTTTGGATCGTGTCCTACGTTTTATTTAAAAAACCATATTTTCTCAATTCCAATTTTTGAAAAGATTACGTATCACCAATTCATTATACTACGGGAATAAATAAGAAAACACCATTATAAGGGCAATAACGATTGGAACGCAAACAAGAGTAGTCCAGGTAACAATATGAGCAGTTGATCGTTTATCGATTCCATATGGGAGAAGGAACATGTTAGTACTCGTTACTGGTAACACAGCATTAATAAAAATAACCGCAAACCAAGCTCCTGAGATTAGTCCTAGGGCAAGTAATCCTCCAAAGATTACGCCAATAACTAATGGAGTAATAAAAACCGTGAGAATGAACATGTCTCGAACCCATTTCCAATGATCGCTGTCATCTGAATCCAGTCCTACAAGTTTTTTGATTTCACTGATTTTTAAATCAGATGGATGAATACCAGCACCAACATAATATAATGCAGCAGGAATGGTAATTGCAGTGTAAAACTTAACCAGGAATGGTACTGATTCATTGAAATCAATGGTAACTCCTCCAGGACCATGTAATAATACTCCTGCGATGACAAATGAAATTAGATACCATGGATAAATTTTGAGAAACCATGGTAATGGATTCTTTGCTTCATCGGTATTTTTCCGTTCCTTTTTATGCAAATGAGACAGAATATAGGGCATGATAGCAAACAATGCGATTCCAACAAGCGCCATGAATATACCAGCTTCTAATTGCCAAAATGCCATCATAGCACTTCCAATAAATGCAGAACTTCTTCCTTGATTCGTAAGCATTGTTTTCATGTACAATGCTTCTTTTTTCGCTGGAAACATTTGTTTTTTCATTTGATATCTAGCAAACAAATACGCAAGAACATACATCAACAAGATGATGAATGCGACAATAAGAGAGAATTCAATCTCTTTTGCTCCAAAAGTGGTACTAACAAATATCCGAAACAACAACACAGGAATAAAAAAATATAATAAGATAAGACCAATTTTTTTCATGATCTTATCAATTTTTTCACGACCGATTACTTTTGCTATCAGAATAGTTAATACAAAACCAACCACAATCCAAGGTAACGTATACAATCCTGAAATATAGGGCAAGATTGCTTTAAGTATTTCAATCATCAAATCCAGATCTCCTCACACAATAAACAAAATCTTTTATCGTTCAATCACTCGTTTTGCTTTCCCCGTACTTCGTGGAATAGTTTTCGGTTCAATAGCTTTTACTGAAACATGTAAATTCAAGATACTATAAATCTCACTTTCTGCCTGTTCTTCTAAATCATCAAGACTACCTTGTTTATATCGATCATCAGTTGGTTCCACTTCGACAGAAAGACTGGTCATATCTCCCTTCTTTGTTTTCACGATTTGATAATTATCGCTGACGCCAGCAACTTTCATGAGTGCTGCTTCGATTTGACTTGGGAACACGATGACTCCTTTGACTTTCATCATGTCATCGCTTCGGCCTTTAATCCGTGATTGAATTGGAAGCGTTCGACCGCAACTACAGGTTTCTTCAGTAATTGCTGCTAAATCCTTTGTTCTAAATCGAATTGCAGGAAAAGCTTCTTTGGTTAATGTGGTAAACACAAGTTCTCCTTCTTCCCCAGATTCAAGTGTTTCACCAGTTTTTGGATCAATGATTTCAGGAAGGAAATGATCTGCGTTAATATGCAAATGTTTCTTTTCGCATTCAGATACAACGCCAGGTCCAATGATTTCAGTTAACCCATAATGTTCATGAGCAGTGATATTCCATCGTTTTTCAACGTTAGTTCGCATTTCCTCACTCCATGCTTCAGCTCCAAATAGGCCTAAACGTAGCTTGAAATCCTTTGCAGGATCATAACCTTGTTCTTCAGCGACTTCAGCCATATACAATGAATATGAAGGAGTACACGCAATAGCAGTGGTTCCAAAATCTTTCATGACATCAATCTGTCTTTTTGTATTCCCTGAACTAATGGTAATCACATTTGCACCGATCTTTTGTGCTCCTTTTTCAAATCCATGAGCACCAGTGAATAAACCATATCCATACGAGTTCTGCATCACATCACTTTTTCGCAGTCCATTAGCATATAATGATCTGGCCATAACTTCAGCCCATAATTCCACATCATTTCTCGTATAAGGACCAACAACTGGTTTTCCAGTTGTTCCAGAGGATGCATGGACTTCAACGATATCATCATGACTGGTACAAACTAGTCCAAAAGGATAATATTCTCGTAGATCACTTTTGGTTAAAAACGGAATTTTTTCAACGTCTTTCACTGTTTTAATATCATCAGGTCCAACACCGGCATTTTTCAGTTTTTGTTTGTAATACTTATTGTTTTTATACACGTGCTTTACAAGGTTTTTTAATCGTTTTGCTTGTAATTTCTTTAATTCATCAGGTTTCATTGATTCGAATTTTGGATTCCATAATTCAGCGGTCATCGATTGATGCCTCCCAAATAATTTTTCATCCCTGCATTGGTCTTCTCCATTATAACCATTTTGAAAATCTTTCAATTACTGTTTTTTTGAGAAGAAATCATTTTAACGGTCTGATTGTTGTCTAGCACAAATTCAGGTGATATACATGCATGCTTTAGTACTTGGTTCAGGATTAATGGGACGAGCCATCGCGTTTGATTTATTACATAACACAACATTTTCAACGGTTTCTGTTCTTGATGAAAACAAGGAAATGCTAGATGAATCAAAACGTTTTTTTGGCGAGGAAGAATCTATCATCTTTTATCATCAAGATGTTACCGCTACTTCAGAAATAAAATCTTTTTTTGCTGATGCAGATGTGGTGATTTCAGCTGTTCCATATTTATTTAATGAGAATTTAACGAAACTTGCGATATCACAAAATTGTCATTTTGTTGATCTTGGTGGGAATAACATCGTTGTTCAAAATCAAAAAAAATTGTTTTCACAAGCAGAAAAAGCAAAGATTACAATTATTCCTGATTCTGGTCTTGCACCAGGTCTAGTTTCAATTCTAACTAAGTATCTTGTTGATGAATATGATCATCTTTCAAGGGTAAACTTACGGGTGGGTGGTCTTCCTAAGCATCCAAAAGAACCGTGGAATTATCAATTAGTATTTTCTGCAAATGGCCTGATTAATGAATACGTGGAAGATGCAATAGTTCTTGATCATGGAACTATTAAAACTGTTCCTTCACTAACACAATGCGAATCAATTCAGTTTCCTGAACCCTTTGGCATTCTTGAAGCTTTTATGACTTCTGGTGGTAGTTCAACGCTTCCATATACGTACAAAGATAAGATTGATTATTTGGATTACAAAACAATTCGTTATCCTGGTCACCTTGACATGATTAAACCATTATTTGATTTGGGACTTGGGAGCACTGAACCAGTTAGTATTAATGATACACTGGTTTCTCCACGTGAAATGCTGATTAATTTGCTTCATAAAACACTTCCAAGTAATGGAGAAGATGTGGTCTTGTTAAAGGTTACTGCAGAATTAAAGGTAGAATCAAATACAAAAATTGTTATCTTTGAAATGATTGATTATTTTGATCCTAAAACAAATCTTAGTTCTATGATGAGAACCACGGGAATTCCAGTTTCAGTTACCGCTGATTTGATCGCTCGTGAAA
>JAGXLH010000182.1 GCA_018334795.1 Thermoplasmatota archaeon | reverse complement strand
AACAACCAAAAAAACAGATAAAAACACCTATTGACTCAACCAAGCTAAAAAATTATTACCTCCAGAGCAAACACTGCAAAGGATGCCTTTTTTCCCCTCATTTTTTGCAGAAGGTGTCAGTTTGCTACTATTCCAACTACCTTTCTTTTGTCTGCAAGATTGTGATAAGTAAGAATACTATTTTTTTTATGTATGATAACAAGATTATCTGTTTATAATACAAAATAAATTCCATTTTTTGGAACATTCTATGGTTTTTCTACAAAAAACTATTTATGTAAGTAATTCTATTAAGATTCCATTATAAGGAACGTTTAGCGTTATCCTCACAGTGAATAACTATGAACAAAACAGAACAAATACATAAACTTATACTCCAAGAAAACGTCGTCAATAAAAAAGATTTAAAGAGTATTGCAAAAAAGATTCTTGGAAAAAAAGACTCTTCATATCTTCAAAGAAAATATCTTTATCGATTACAAAAGGATCATAAAATTGGAAAGATCAAAAAAGGAGTATATTATGGAATCCCACTTGAAAAAGAAAGTGAGAAATTTGAAATAGACCGCTATATTCTTGCAAATAAGATCAGACAAGGATATGCCTTAGGGTATCACTCAGCCTTAGAACTTTTTGGTGCTGCCTATTCAGCAACAAATACCATTTACATATTAATTCAAAAAAAGAAAAGATTCAATCCATTTCAATTCCAAAATGTAGTGTATAAACCAGTCATTAACAAATTTTTTACTACTCATCTAAAAAAGATATCTTATAAAAATAAGCAGATTAACATTACCGATCCGGCAAGGACTTTTATCGAATGTCTTAACCGATTGGACCTTTGTGGAGGCTGGGAGGAATGCCTAAAAAGTCTAGCAAATCTAAAAGGCATTAAGATACCAATGTTAAAAGATGTGCTAACGCTTTATGACAATAAGACATTAACATTAAAAACAGGATATGTCCTTGAGTTACTTTCAAAAGTATCACCATATTATTATCATATAAATACAGCAGATTTACAAACATTCAAACCATCAGATACATGGATTCCAGTTTATATTGATCGGGATGTGGCAAGTAAATTAAATAAAAAATGGGGACTGTACATTCCAAAAGGAACCGATGAGTTACTCCGAGGTATCTAACAATGACATTGAATGGATATTCGGCTAACACAATCGAGAAAATGAAACGCTTATGCGATATTCTAACAAGTATACAAAACGCAACTTTTCTTTCCAAACGACTTTCACTCTATGGAGGAACCGCATTAAATTTTATTTATCTTGACCTGCCAAGGCTGTCAGAAGATCTCGATTTCAACTATAGACATATTGACAATAGTGACTGGGGAGAAACCCGAGGGAAAATCGATAAAACAATCAAATGGATCCTATCTTCACTAGGGTATCAAACATCAAAAATCAAAATCAACGCACGTTACAACCTATGCAGATTTCATATACGCTATAAAACAGCAATGGGAACAAATGATGATATCAAAATCGAAATAGGATACATGCGAAGAATCCCAGATTTAAAAAATGATAGAATAAAATCATTTTCTCATCTGGCAACAATGGAAAAAATAACAGTGATGACACCAAAAAAAGAAGAGCTTTTTGCAAATAAATTTGCAACGATGATCTCACGGTCAAAAACATATCTCAATCTGCGAGACATCTTCGATGTTTACTCCATATCAAAAAAAGGCATTGATAAGAGATTATTCTTAGAACTCATCACAATAGAAACCATGCTTATGAATATACCATTTGATATGCTCCTTGAAACAAAAAAACGTTTAAAACAGGTAAAAACCGCTGGAAGTATTACACATCTAATCAACAAAGAAATTGATTTTAAAACTATGAGAAAACAAGTAACTCAATTTACTTGTGACATCATAGAAAATCTTTCAAAATACAATTATAATAGCATAATTGATACATTCTATAAGACCAGAAAGGTAGATATTACATCATTTCACTACAAAGATTCATTCAATTCTCAAATTAGAAAACATCCGCAATTCAAATGGCTAAAAAAACAACACGTAAAAAAACAATAATTCAACAAATTTAGCATTTGGAAAACCATAGGTTTTCGTTCTCTTTAAAATCATACTTTTATCTTCGTATTTTTTGTAAAATCTCATTTCAATACCGCCTTTGGAATCTCAATATCCTTTGCTATTTTTGTTAAATAATCTTTTATCTCATTTTTTATCCCTCTCTCATTAGCATATTTAAAAAGATGAGAAAAATTTATTAGATTATTCAATACAAGTGATTTAAAAATTTCATCTACATCACCTCTGATAAAAGGTATTTTTTTCTAGTTACTTCAAAATAGAGATCAATAAATGCACCTTCTTTTGAATGCAATCCATTTTTTGATGCGTAAAAATACTTGTTTTCCCTTAGTATAACTACTTTCTTGGCATCTATTTTGTCTAAAATAAGATTAAAAAAATCATTTGGTAACCCGTTTTTGATACTCTTGTAGCGCTCTTTTTGATGAATACCACATATTATCTATTTTTACTGCGTCAAGTTTTCCTTGTCTTGCTCTGAGACTTAAGTATTCTTGAGAATAATCAGTTTCATTAGACAATACGGATAATGGCTCAAGTTGTTCCTCATCCACAAAACTTGAGAGGT
>JAGXLH010000181.1 GCA_018334795.1 Thermoplasmatota archaeon | reverse complement strand
GAAATGTCGGCAGAGTTTGATAACTTCCTTTGTGGTAAACACCAGGATTTCATCTTGTTCCTTGAACATGTTATCATTTGTCCAAATAGGTGAATCCGCATAAAGTGCGAGTGCATAGAAATCAATATCTTTTATGAATGCTTCATACTTTTTTTGATTTTTGTTATCAAAGAGTTGAGAAACTTTTTTCAAAAAGGAAGCATATGTGTTAAGTGGAATAAATTCTATAGCATAAGCTAACTGTTCACTCTTTTTTTGGAATGTTTGAGAAGAACTCTTTGATTTCTTGATGATCTCCTGTTTATGATGCTGAATTTCTTTTAATGCATATTCTGGGGAGATAAAGTGAAGGGGAAGTTTTAGAATTTCATGAATAACAGATTGTTCCCAGAAATATGTGATTAAAACGTTTGTGTCAACAACGAGTTTCATTTAAAGCAATCCTTTCTTTCTTAATTCCTTCACTCGTTTTTCCCGATCTTTTTCAACGAGGTTAACACCCCAATCAGAGAGTGTTTGATCTTTTTCCAGTTTTTCAAGCATGCGTTGTTCCCATTGTAGTTCATCTACTTTTTCCATTATTCTTTTGCGAATATATCCAGACCAATTGATTTCAGGGAATTGATTCATGAGCTTTTTTGTTTTTTCAGAAATTGATAAGGTTATTGATACCATACTACATCATCTTAATTTAACATAATTACGTTAAAATATTTAAATATGTTTATACACAGTTACGTTATGAAACCATGTCAATAACCGGCACACCCAATATAAACGTATCATACAGCTTTTTTTTCAAAATCCAAAAATTTCATTATATCATTAGAATGTATACGTCACATAATAGACTGCGGATAAGATTTTTGAGTTATAGTGAAAGAATCATGTCACCGTTTTCATCTAAATCTCCTTCTAAGAACAATGACCAATACGTTGCATATTTACTGGAGATGTCTTTTGGGGAAACAAGAATTTTGACATCGCGGAAATGAGGATATTTTTCTTTTTCAACTAATCGATGAACTGCCCATTCTACATCCCAACGAGGATTTGGAGAATAATCACCTATTAATGCGGTGAATTCACTAGTGAGATTTTGATCAAACTCATATCCACTGATCGGTGGTGTTTCAATCAGTGAAATATTTTTATCGATCAGTTTTTCTCTGATTTCTTCCCATTCATCACCATACATTAAATAATATGCTTCCTCAACTCGTAATGACGTTCTGCTCCATCCACCAAGAAAAAGGTTCTCCCAATCATTTTGATCATAAGGTGCATCATTACTTCCATCAGAATAATCTAACACGTTATGTCGATAGATATAAGCATAATTCATCACACTTCGATACTGTCCCCATGTTTCCCGAAATTCTTTTCCTTGGAGGATATCAAACGTTGCTCCTCCAGGTTTATACCCTACTTTATCAACGCCTTCGAAATAATCACTAGTAAGTCCTCCAAAATGACCAAGTTCATGAAGAAGTGATGCAGCAACGGCAACTCGTGTACCCCTAGGAGTAGGCACTTGTCCATATCCAAAATATCGAATTAAGAGTTCTTTTGCTGATAAAATAGTGAATGGCGTGGTCCATACACTAATGGCATCATACACATTTCCTTTTGCAGGATGCTGATAACCACCTTTATGACCAAGCAGACAATAAATAAAGGTTCCTTTTCGTTCATCAGGAAAATGATTATTGTAATATTGAAGGATCATCCCTGAATCCTGAGATAACTGTTCAAAATGCCGTAATGATTCCCCGCCTCCGTTCATTGGAGTATTTTCCCATCCATCATCAAAGAATGCTTTGATGTTATGTTGTGCGTATCGTTCAATGAGTGCTTGTTTGCTTTCTTCATAAAACACATGTGCCGGATCAGTAATTCCAGTTGCTTGCATATGGTCTACTTCTAAGTAAATATTTTCAATATAGGGATCTGCGTAATATTTTGCGAATTGGTATTCCTTATCATTTGTGATACTATCCATATCTGGATCTAAATTTCGATGATCATCCCAGGTATATGGGTCATAACCCCAGTTCCATTCCCAAAAGAGTGGAATTGAATCATCATCTGGATCAATTGATGCATCATCAACGGTTGGATCAGTGTTTAACACGTTTACTTCCATCCAATAGGGAATGTAATCATCATCATAATCCATTTGATACAAGTTAAACCATATTTCAAAAGTATCTCCTAGATAATAGCCATATCCATCTTCATCCCGAAATGAATCATCCCCGGTCCATCGACCCGTCCGATAACAATAAGTTACCGTAAACGAGTCTTTTTCTATATCTTGGCTTCGCAAGCCAAATAATCCTTTTTTCTCCCGTTCCACGATGGTAAGAGTGATCTGAGATGTTTCTTGGTCTTGTTCTGCAGTTCTGACTACTTTGTTTTCCTGAAAGATACTATCCCAAGTGGTGAATAATACTTCACTACTCTGCATATGCTGTGAGATATCTTTACTAACGTATTCCATCCCATCCATAGTTGAAATAAAATAAAATTCAGGGGTTTGCTTCCACGATAATCCAGGTCTCAATAATCGATTTAAAAGACCTCGATGACGAACCCGTAAAATTTCAAGGACGACTGCTTGATTTTCATATGGCGCTATTCGATCATCAACAATATCCATTTGCTCAA
>JAGXLH010000067.1 GCA_018334795.1 Thermoplasmatota archaeon | reverse complement strand
ATCTCTAATGTCGAAGACGACGAACAAGAAGAAGCATTCAGCAAAGACGACGAAGAAAAAGTAAAAGACCGCCTCCGAGCACTTGGATACCTCGACTAAAAAGGAGAATAAAAAATATGCCACGACCACACGGAAATAAACTCATCAATAGATACATAACAAAAGAATCAACCGAATTTGAAGAAATGCCCACCTACGAAATCAATACCAACCTAGCTGAAGACGTGATGAACATAGCATCAGGAGTCTTTTCACCACTCACTGGATTCCTCGGCTACAACGATTTACACAATGTCGTCCATCACAAACGCCTTAGTAATGACACCCCTTGGACCCTCCCAATCCTTTTTGATTGTGCAAAAAAAGATGAAATCAGCGAAGGCGACACCATCATGCTTACTAACAAAGAAACCGATCTCAAAGCTCTTCTCGACGTCAAAGAAATCTACAAATACGACAAAAAAACACTTGCTAAAGAAATCTACACCACAACAGATCCATCTCATCCGGGAGTTGACATGCTCTACAACATGAACGATTCATTCATCGGCGGAAACATCATCCTCATCAACAAAAATAAAAGAACATTTGATGACTACAACCTCACTCCAAGAGAAACAAGAATTCTTTTCAATGAAAAAGGATGGAAAGAAATCGTAGCATTTCAAACCAGAAACCCACCACATCTCGGTCATGAATACGTCCAAAAAGCCGCACTCACCTTTGTTGATGGGATCTTTATCAACCCAATCCTTGGAAAGAAAAAACCTGGAGATTTCAAAGACGAAGTGATTCTTAAAAGCTATGAAACCCTCATGGAAAAATACTATCTTAAACAACGAAGCGTCATGAGCGTTCTTCGAACCAGTATGAAATACGCTGGACCTCGAGAAGCAATTCATCATGCCATCATGAGAAAAAACTTTGGTTGCACTCACTTCATCGTTGGAAGAGACCATGCAGGAGTAGGAAACTACTACGGACCATACGATGCACACGATATCTTCAAAGAATTCCCAGATTTAGGAATCACACCCGTGTTTTTCAGAAGTTTTTCACGATGCACCAAATGTGGAAGCGTCGTTAATGACAAAATCTGTCCGCATGATCAAAAATATCATATCAACTTTAGCGGTAAAAAAATCCGAGCTCTTCTTCGAGAAGGAAACGTCCCATCTGAAGACATGATGAGAAAAGAAGTCGCAGAAACAATCCTACAATTCGACAAGCCATTCGTCGAATAAATTATTTCTTTTCTTTTTTAAACTAAAAAGGTGAAAAAACAATATGAACGAATTCGATCAACTACAAGGAAAAGGCCTGCTCATTCATCACTGGGATGCGGATGGAATCTGTAGTGCTAAACTCGTAATAGATAAACTAGGAAAAAAGATAACGACCAATAAAACACCAACACTTGGAAACTATTTTCTCACTGATGAAGAACTAAAAGAATGCAAAGGATTTGATTTTGTCATCGTTGTGGACATGAGCCTTCCAGAACAAAACATATTACATCTTGCAAAAGAATCAAAAGTACTCATATTTGATCATCATTTGGGAAAAGTCATAAAAGAAGTCTTCCATCACAACCCAGTGATCAAGGGCGAAGACCCAGATGAATACCCAAGTGCCAGCTGGATTGTCAATGACTACCTTGAAAATGATGTGAACCTGTATGGACTACTCGGAATCATTGGGGATCATGAACAAAAAATCAAAGAGAATCCTCATTTTTCAAAAATCATTGATTCATTCTGCAAAAAAAACAATATCACATTCGATGATTTACACAAAATGGCCTATTTACTAGATTCAAACTACAAAAAAGGCGATAAAAAAGCAGTTGAACAAGCTCCATATTATCTTATTGATCATCCAGAACACAAAGCAATTTTAGAAAATACTACTTGGAACAATAATTTAACTGAACTTGATGAAGAAATCAACACTATTCTTGATGAATCTATTAACAAAACAGATAGCATCATTTTGAAAACCATGAACACCAAATCAAATATCATTTCAACTATTACCCGAAAACTAGCGTGGACAAACAACCAAGATGCCGTAGTGGTCAACAAAGGCTATTTTGATAGTGAAGATCAACTTTATGTGCGAACCATTGACAATGACATGCAACCCATGATAAAAAAAGGAAAAGAATATGGTTTTAAATGCGGTGGGAAAAAAGAAGTCCTTGGCGCCATACTTCCTAAAGAAAAAACAGAATCTTTTGTTAATGAAATCGTCACTTATTTATCAAAACAATAAAAAAAATTTGGAGGAAAAAAGTATGAAAGAACAAAAAGCAACAAATGTCACCTGGCATGATCATAAAGTCACTAAAGAAAACCGAGAATCATTACTTAATCAAAAAGGATCAGTACTCTGGTTCACTGGATTATCGGGCAGTGGAAAATCTACAATTGCAAATGAAGTTGCATACAAACTGCATCTACATCAGAAATTTGCTTACGTTCTCGATGGAGATAATGTGAGACACGGGCTCAATAAAGACCTTGGATTCAGTCCGGAAGACCGAAATGAAAACATTCGAAGAATCGGTGAAGTCGCTCACCTTTTCGCTGATGCCGGCGTTATTACTCTTACCGCATTCATTTCACCCTATCAGAAACTCAGAGATTTCTGCCGAAACCTTCTTCCAGAAGAAAGATTCTTTGAAATACATTGTCAAGCGAAACTAGATACTTGTGAAGAACGTGATCCAAAAGGACTCTACAAAAAAGCACGAGCCGGAGAAATTAAACAATTCACTGGAATCGATGCACCATACGAAGAACCAAAAAACCCAGAACTCATCCTTGACACGGATAAATACAATGTAGAAGAATGCGCTCAGCAAGTAATCGATGCATTAAAAGAAAAAGATATCATATAAAAATGGAATAATCCATGGAATTAGATTCTTCAACAAACTATATTGTTTCGGGTCTTGAACGATCAGGAACATCAATGCTTATGCAAATCCTTCATAATGGAGGCTACCCTGTTTCAGCTGATAAAAAAAGACCAGCTGATGAAAACAATCCCAAAGGATACTTTGAACTTGAAGGCGGAAAAATCATTAACAAACTCATGCAAAAACAGTTTCCGTTCGATAAATACAAGGGAAAAATCATTAAAATCACTGCTTATGGTCTCAAATATCTTCCAGAGGGAAACTATAAACTTATTTATTCAGAACGAAACATTGAAGAAATCCTTGATTCCATGGAAAAAATGGCACAAATCACAGATGAAAACAGAAATGAAACAAAAGAAGTCTTTCTCAAACTCAACTCATTTATCAAACAACAAATAACCGATCGATCAGATTGTACCGTACTATTTGTTAACTACAATGAGATCTTACAGGAACCAAAAGAAAACATCAAAGACATCTATGAATTCTTAGATCAACAAAAAGCCAATTTAACATCTATGATTAAAACTGTTGACAAAGAATTATATAGGAATCGAAAAGAATAATCGCAAATCATAAAAGAAAAAAACGTTTTACCTGCTAAAATAGACAATGACATTTTCGTCCAAACTTTATGCTCCATTTGTTCATTCAAAACGATTCAACTTCCTCTCTCTTCTCATTGCTTTCTTCATTCTTTTCTTATTTTACATTATACCCTATTCACCACCTGGATTAACAGTAAATGGAAGAATGATGCTTGGTATTTTAATTGCTGCTGCGATTCTTTGGATCACTGAACCAATACCTCTTGCTGCAACAGGTTTACTCATTATTATTCTACAACCTCTGTTTGGAATCATGCCTGCTGAGGAAATTTATTCTGCTTTTGGTAATCAAGCCGTATTTTTTCTTATTGGTGCATTCATTATCGCTGCAGCTGTTGAAACCCATGGTTTACATCGAAGAATCGCTCTTAAATTCCTCAAATATTTCGAAAACACACCTCGCAAGTTTACCTTTGGCATAATGCTTTCCACGGCATTACTATCCTTTATCATGCCAAACCATGGAGTGGCAGCATTATTCCTTCCAATTATCACTTCAATTTTACTTGCTATGAAAATCATTCCTAAGGAAAGTAATTTTGGAAAGGTAAGCATTCTTAGTATCGCCTATGGGTGCTCTATTGGAAGTTTGGGAACACTTATCGGTGGTGCCAGAAACCCATTAACCATTGGTTTTTTAGCTGATGCTGGAATCACCGTAACATTTCTAGATTGGATGATTTATGCAGTCCCTGTCGTCGCCGTGTCACTACCTATTGTTTGGCTCATTCTTCAATTTGTTTTCCCGATTGAAATCAATGATGTCACAAAAGCAAAAAATGAAATCGAACAACAAGTAGCAATAGATGGAAAGATCAAAAAAGAAGAACTCATTGTGCTCTCAGTATTAATCTTTACTGTGTTCCTTTGGATCTTTTTTTCTCATTACACTTATTTTGGGCTTGCGGGCATTGCATTACTCGGTAGTATCCTCCTTTTTTTTACTGGAAGTATTACTTGGAAAGATGTAGAAAAAAAAGTACCCTGGGGAATTATCCTTCTCTATGGGGGAGCAATTACTCTAGGTCTTGGCATGCAGCAAACTGGAGCTGGAAGTTGGATAGCTCAAAACCTCTTTGATGTCATGTCAGGAAATGTTTATCTTGTCATATTCAGCCTCATCCTCTTTACCATTCTCTTAACTAACGTTATGTCAAACACTGGAGCTGTTGCTGTACTGTTACCCATTGGTTTTGCAATTGCAAATGAAATCCCTGGAATAAGTCCTCTCTTTTCATCAATGATTATTGCGCTCAGCGGAGGCTTAGCATTCATATTTATAATTGCTACCCCTGGAAATGCAATTACATATTCCTCAGGATATTTCTCAACAAAAGACCTATTCAAAGCTGGAACTATCGCAAATTTTGCTTGTATTGCAATACTATTTGTGATTGCAATCGTTTACTGGAAAGGAATCATTGGATTATGAAAACAATAAAAAGAAAAGAATCAATATCTTTCTACAAAAAAAATCATAGTGTAGAATTATAGAAAATAAAATAAAGATTAGGTTTGAATAACAATGTTTCAAAATATACTAGTCCCCATCTCGTCAGAATTCTATTCAAAAGATGTCATCAAACGAAGTATTTTTTTAGCAGAAACATTCAATGGAAAAGTCCATTTACTCTACATCATTGAAAAAAAACCATTAGATGAAATGGAACGGCGAACAGATACACATCTTACCCATTATGATAGAACAGAAACCCATAATGATGTGCTTAACCAACAACGCCAAACTGCTGATGATCTTGTTTTTGAAGATGCACAACACCGATTACACAAAAAAAACATAGATATAAATACCACTATTATGCAAGGAGAGTTTAGCGAAGTAGTTACCGATGAAATTGAAAAAAATCAGTATGATCTGGTACTTATGGGATATGGGCGAGGATGCATGATTGATTACCGATTAATCAATGAAATTGACATACCTGTTTGGATTGAATCAGGCGGCTATCATGAATCGATTCTTGCAGTCTGTTCAAACCTTGCTCCAAATCAAAGAGTCCCTGAACTAAGTCTACTTCTTTCTAAAAAACTTGATTGGAAACTCAAAATGATCTATGTTACCGATGTCGAAGATAATGTTGAGGTTGATGAACAAGGAAACCGGTCCAGTCCAAAACCATTACATGAACTCTTATTTGCAAGACAAGAATTCATCGAACACATGCAAGAAAAAGGCATAGGAGTAAAAACCGTTGAAGGAAGCCTGCAAAAACAAAGCATTAAAGCCGCTCGTAAAATGAAAGCTGGTCTTGTCATCATTGGTAGAGAACAAAAGAAACGAGGGAAATTAGGTTTCCCAGTTAAAAAAGTAAAACAAAAAATGGCAGAACGATGTAAATTCTCTTTACTTTTCATCAATTAAAAGTTCTCATAACTTAATTCCTCTCCTCTTTTACAATTACTTACCTATTGGATGGTTTTTAAACCAAAAAATTATAACTGTACTTTGTGATGTCTGAGTTGATACATTATGAAAGCAGTCATTCTTGCCGCGGGTGAAGGCAAAAGACTCAGGCCGTTTACTGAAACCATGCCAAAAGTCATGCTTCCTGTGGCAAACAAACCAATCATTCATCATGTAGTTGATGCACTTGTTAAAAATGGTATTACCGAAATAATTATTGTTGCTGGCTACAAAAAAGAATCCATCATGCAACATTTCAAATCATATGATAAAGCAACCATAACCTTTGCTATTCAAGAAAAACAACTTGGTACCGCACATGCTCTTCTTCAAGCTGAGAAACACATAGATGATAGCTTTTTAGTATTACCTGGAGATAACGTTATCAGCGAATCATCTCTTTCTAAATTAATTGATCAAAAAAATGAATATGCACTTATCATTAAAAGATTTGACAAACCCTCAAAATACGGAATGGTATCTATTTCAAAAAACACTCTTCAAAAGATTATTGAAAAACCATCAATCATTGAAGAAGATTCCTTTATTTCAACAGGAATCTACAAATTTCCCAAAACGATTTTTTCAGAAATAAAAAAGATTACACATAAAGGCGAATATCAACTTACATCGATGATACAAAACATTTTACAAAACGAAATTGCTATCACTGTAGTTCAAGCAAATAACTGGTTAGATGTAGTTTATCCGTGGGATTTATTAGCCGTTAATGATACAAAACTACGAAAAACAGTTTCTACTACTCATGGCATTATTGAAAAAAATGTTACTATAAAAGGACCAGTCATGATTGGTGAAAACACTCAAATTCACTCAGGAACCTATATTATTGGTCCAGTAATCATCGGAAAAAATTGTGAAATCGGACCACACACCTGTATTTATCCATCAACCACCATTGGAGACAATACCGTTATCCGATCGTTTTCAGAAATAAAAAATTCAATTATCATGAATGATGCCAAAATACGATCAAATTCAGTCCTTTCTCATTCAGTGATTGGAAAAGGAACTATCATTGACCATGGTTTCTCAAGCTTAGTCGGAGAATCAAAAAAACATTTTGAACATGAATGTATAAATCTTAAAGATATAGGTGTGATGATAGCAGAAGACTCCATTATCAATAGTCACGTAGTTACCAATCCAGGTGTCATCATCGGAAGACACTGCCATATTTACTCATTAAAACAAATTCAACATGATATAACAAGTGAAACAAAAGTGATGTAACCGTGTGTGGAATAATAGGATATACTGGGTATCGGAATACAAAAACAGTTCTCTTAAATTGTTTAAAACGATTAGAATACCGAGGATATGATTCAGCTGGAATAAGTATAAACAATGAAAAATCTAAAATTGAAACTATTAAAGCCGTTGGGGAAATCAAGATTTTAGAAAAAAAAGCAGAATCATTTTCCGCAAATGGACCTAGTGGTATAGGACATAGCAGATGGGCGACTCATGGAGCAGTCACTGAAGAAAATGCTCATCCCCACACCAGTTGTCATCAAGAAATCGCTATAATACATAATGGCATCATTGAAAACTTTAAATCATTACAAGAAAAACTTACACAAAAAGGACACATCTTCAAATCAAATACTGATTCAGAAATCCTAGCTCATCTTATAGAAGAACACTATGAAAAAACAACTGATTTAAAAAAAGCAGTTGAGAAAACAATTCAGGAAATCACTGGATCATATGCACTAGTTGCAATGACTGATAAAGAACCAGAAAAACTAATCGCTGCAAGAAAAGACAGCCCTCTCGTTATTGGTGTTGGGGATAATGAAAACTTTATTGCTTCAGATGTTCCCGCATTTCTTCCATATACAAAACGAGTGATATTCCTAGAAGAAGGAGATATTGCAGAGATAACTAAAACAAAGATACAACTATATCAATCAGATGGTTCGAAAAAAGAACATGAAATAAATCATGTTACGTGGAATATCGAAGATGCTGAAAAATCCGGGTTCACTCATTACATGCTTAAAGAAATCTATGATCAACCTGAAAGTATTCAAGAGGCATTACGTGGTCGAATCTCAGATTTTGATTATTCGATATCTTTTCCAGATGCTGTTGAAGAACTACTCTCACAACCTTTTGAATCAGTGAGTATTGTTGCTTGTGGAACATCATATTATGCGGCGTTACTAGGAAAATATTTACTTGAATCATTAACCTCTTTACCAGTTTCGGTAACCTATTCATCAGAATACCGATTCTTTGGAAAAAACTATGCTCATTCACTAGTGGTAGCTATTACCCAATCGGGAGAAACACTTGATACCCTTGCTGCATTAAAAGAAGCTAGAAAAAATGGGGCATCAACGCTTGCTATCACAAATATTATTGGAAGCAGTGCAACAAGAATTGCTGATGCATATCTTCTAATGCAATCAGGACCCGAAATAGGAGTGGCTGCTACCAAAACATTTACCTCTCAAATTGTTCTCATGGCTCTTCTTTCATTATGTCTTTCCCTTCGATATGATAAGATTGGTGCTGATGATTTCCATCATCATGTACAACAGTTAAAACAGATTCCAAGAAACATTCGTAAAATATTTGATACTATCGATGAAATTAAACACGTTGCAAAAAAACTATCAACTGCATATTCTGCGTTTTTCATTGGAAGGGGGTTGTGGTATCCACTTGCTCGGGAAGGAGCATTGAAGCTCAAAGAGATTAGTTATATTCACGCTGAAGGATTTCCAGCTGGTGAACTCAAACATGGACCATTTGCGTTACTAACTAAAGAAACACCTGTCGTGGCAATACTCCATAAAGGAATAACTTACGATAAGATGCTTGCTAATATCGGAGAAATAAAAGCACGAGGACCCAGCGTTATTGCAATTGCTGAAGATGATGATGAAGATATTGAAAAATATGCTGATCATGTTCTCCGATACCCAACTGATGGAGAAATCGAGTGTCTTATTCCTGCAACCGTCATCTTACAATTATTGTCCTATTATACGGCTCTTTATCGAGATTGTCCAATTGATAAACCACGGAATCTTGCAAAATCTGTTACCGTTGAATAAAAAAATAAAAACCACTCTTAAAAAAATTGAAGTAATGTGAATAATCATGAAATGTGTGATGCTAGCTGCTGGTGAAGGAAAACGAATGCATCCTTTAACCTATACGCAACCAAAAGTAATGCTTCCCATCGCAAATAAACCCGTGATCGAATGGAACCTCATCCATGCAAAACAAGCAGGAATAACTGATTTTTTATTTGTAGTAGGATACAAAGACGAACAAGTTCGCTCCTATTTTCAAGACGGATCAAAATGGAATGTTCACATTGAATACGTGAATCAAGGCAAACCACAAGGAACCGGTCATGCAGTAGGAATGGTTGAATCATTCGTTGATGATTTTCTTGTGCTTTGCGGAGACACCATTTTCAACACCTCTGATATCAAACAAATCGCAAAAGAAAAAAATAGTATTGGTTTGTATTTGGTGGATAATCCTACGGAATATGGAATCGTTGAAACAAGAAATGATAACCTCGTTAAAATCCATGAAAAAATGAAAGATCCATTTACCAATCTCATTAATGCAGGAATATATCATTTCGACAAATCTCTTTTTACTGCATTAGATCACCTTAAGAAATCTCCTCGTGGCGAATATGAACTTACAGATGCAATTAATAATCTAACACAAAAAAATCCGTTTACTCCCTATACGCTAACTGAATGGCAGGATGTTGGGTATGCCTGGGATCTTCTTGATGCAAATAAAAAAATGCTTCAAACAATAAC
>JAGXLH010000180.1 GCA_018334795.1 Thermoplasmatota archaeon | reverse complement strand
ATATCAATTTGATCAACACAAGGAATACCTGCAAGTATCGCACCAGTGGCAACAATAGTTTCCGTTTCTTGATTAATAATACCCAGTGGACCAACACCATTTTTTTGCAATCCATAAATCACATATGATCCAACCGTTGAACCTTTCCCATTAGGAAACACCAAAATTTTTCCTTTCACGGATTGTCCTTCTAAGGAATGTCCTTGTTCAATAACAATACCGGTGTTCAAATCTATGCCACCGTAAAAACCAATAGGTTCAGTTGAAACAATCGCTTTACCAATTACATTTCCTGGTGAAATCATTCTTCCCTTCATCTAGGAAACCTCCATAATCAACTGATCGATATTAGCAAACACTACTTTTTGTTTACAAAAACCAGGCATATAATTTGCGGCTTTACCCGAGTTCACCCCAGTTTGCTTATAACCCATTTGTTCAATCGGTGAAACCACCATACACGTATCAGCCACCACATGACCACCAGCTTCTTTAATTGTTTGTGAAAAACCCATTCGATCAGCTGCCTCTTTCATCATCCGAGACGTACAAATCCAAACAGGCTTTTTCAATTGCTTACCATCTACTTTTTCAGCAAGCGTAGCGATTTCTCTTAATGATGCATGAGGACACCCAAGAATTACAATATCTGGGTTTGTTCCCTGGCTTAATGTTTCATAGGTTTCATCAATATCTTTTTGTTCAATGGTAATTGTTTCAGCGACATCGGTATCTATTAAATCAGATTCAGGGGTAAGATTCTCAACATGATACAAGGCTACAGCTCCTGATGCTGCCATCGCTGCACCAAGTGATTTCAAATGATCCGTATTTGCATTTTTCATTCCAGTAAAAAATGGTATTTTATTTTTCACTTTTTTACCAACTAAATAGCCAAGTGCACCATAATCAGAAGTAAAAGATAACTCTGCATCAACATGCACCTTTATTGTTGGCTGACGATTTTTCCAAAGATGCAAACCATATTCAGGAGTTCGCCCGCAAATTGATGCGGCTAGAGCTGAAGGACCACCCTCTCGATTTGTCCGAGCACCAATTACTGAATTAGAAAAGGAAACCGCTGAAGATTCAGACCAAGCGATATGTTCTCTAAATCTGGGAAGATTCCCTGCTAAATATGGTGTACAAGTAGCAGTAATCACAATTCCCATTTGTTTAAACGAGTTAATAATCCGTAATTGATTCTTGGCAAAATCCTTTGGAAAACCAAGTTCCTTATAATCCTCCAAATCCATTCCAGCTGGATTTAAAAAAGTGAGTACTTGTGCTTTTGCATCCTTAGATGCCATATCTTCAAGAAATGTGGTGCCAGGTTCTCCAATTGACTTATAGGAAACTCCAGCTACTTGAACGGAACCAACAGAAATCATTTTTTCAGCACCATAAATATCGCCAAGCCTTACAAGTAAGCGAAATAATCTTTCTTTGACTTCTCCTGCTTCACCATCAAGCATCGCTTCTTCTTCTTTTGTTAAATACATGATTCAATCTCCTTACAATTCTGAATTATTTTATCAATATCATATCTAGTTATATGATCAATATGAATCCCACCTACTGCAACTACCGTTGTTTCATATTTATTAGCTGCAGTTCTAGCAAGTGGTTCTAAGACAATATGATCTTTATGAGATCCCAATCTAATGATCTTAAGTTTTTTACCTGGTTCACACACCACGACTGCTCCAACATGTGGTTGCTCTCCACCTTGAAGAATCAACAACAAATCCTCCCCGATCTTTTGTTGCTTAAGGGTAACACGATGTTTACCTTTACCTGACGTAATCATCAATATCAACTAATTTGTAACTTACTTTTTCATAATTCTTTTTATCAACATGTTCAGGAATAGTTGCATCTAGTCCCATTTTTGCTGTTTTTGTTTTCTCACCCGGAACATGAATACCGGATGGATCAAGAGAACTTCCTGGTTGTTTTTCTTTGATAACTAAATCCTTATCCGCTTGAAACCGAGTAGCAATCGCCCATTCCATGGCAAGCGGATCATAGATATCAACATCTTCATCAACAACGACGACATGTTTCAAGCTTCCATGACCGTTAAATGCTGCTTCAATTGCTTTTTTAGGCTCGCCAGGATGCTGTTTTTTAATTTGTACAATGGCATGAAGCCAACTGCCACCACCAAGGGTCACATACACATTTTTACAATCAGTAACCTTGCTGACTTCATTGTAAATCGTTGGTTCCTTTGGCATACCCATTAAGGTTTTATGTTCAAACCGACCAGGAATCAATGCTTGATACATTGCATTATTTCGATATGTAATGCAATCAACAACAAACACTGGTTCTTGCCGTTCAAAATCCCTGGTTTCCGTTAAATCAACGAAAGGTCCTTCTTTATCAACATTGCGAGTAAGCCGACCTTCTAAAACGATTTCAGAAAAGGCTGGAACTTCTAAATCCTTGGTCTTACATTTTACAAGTGGTGTTTCATCCAATGCATTCGCGATACTAAACTCATCAACATCAGAAGGGGGGCCTAATGATGCAGCAACCATAACTGCTACAGAATTCCCTAAACACACTGCCATCTCCAAATCACCATTGATCTTATCATACGTAGTCCGTGTTTGCCGCTTCTTAATCAATCGAGCGGTCAGCTTATTCTTTCCGATTTGCATCATTCGATGATACGAAACATTCCGACCATCATCAGGATCTTTCAT
>JAGXLH010000066.1 GCA_018334795.1 Thermoplasmatota archaeon | reverse complement strand
TTTTTTAAAGAAGGCTAACAACTCATTTAGTTTTCTGGCTGTTTTTTATAAGAACCTTCTGAATTCGATCATGAAGATCTGAGATTTCCACGGGTTTTTCAACATATGCATCCCCAAGGAAATCACCCGCATTTTCGGCGATACGATCAGTTCGAGCGGTTAAAAATACAATAGGAATATCACTCCAAGCAGGATTATCACGGAGTTTATCGTACACTTCCCATCCACTCATTCCAGGCATCATGATATCTAACAGAATGATATCTGGCTGTTTTTCTTCACCTTTTAATAATTCAAAGCATTCTTCACCACTTCCAGCAGGAATGATCTCATATTCATCCCCATATTTTTCTTCAAAAGCGGTCTGAATACCAAATATTTGATCCTCCTCATCATCTACTAACATGATCTTCTTCATCTTACTTACTTCCTTCCACAAAGATAATAATGTGAACGTATAATTTAAATCTTTTTAATAATTATTGTCATTTAAGTCGGCATAATTTTTTTTTGATTCTCCCTTTTGAACTAATGGCAATGAAAAATGTATCGTAGTTCCTTTACCGACGCCTTCACTTTCTGCCCAAATCATTCCATCATGCTTTTCAATGATACGCTTACAAATCGATAAGCCTAATCCCGTACTTGTAAAATCATGTCTGCTTACATCAGCTTTGTAAAATTCATTGAAGATATCCTCAAGTTGTTTAGAATTCATGCCAAAACCAGTATCCTTTATAGAAACATGTACAAATTTATCAGTTTGATCTTTTTGAGCAGTAACCGAAATTTGTCCATGTTCAGACCCATATTTTAACGCGTTTGAAAATATGTTTTCAACAACTTCCTCTATTTGTAATGAATCCGCATATACTGATATATCTGGGTTAATATCCGTGGTTACATCCACATCGAGTTTTTCAAATGAAGCCATATTTTTCTCAATGATTTTTTGAATAAAATCAGCAAATTGAAATGATTGAAAATCAAACGTGGTACTAGGAGCATTCAGTTTCGCAAGCTTCACTGTTCGAATCACTAATCGTTTCATGTAATCAACGTTGCGTTCTAAAACAGTTAAAATCTCACGTTTCTTTTCATCGTTTTCCAGCTTTTTCAATAACGGTATTAAATTAATAAATGGCCCTAACGGATGCTTGAGATCATGACCGAGTTGATCAATAAAAGCATCTTTTTGTTTTAACAATCGTTCAACTTCCTTGGTTCGTTTTTCAACTCGTTTTTCAAGTTCTTCATTAAATTGTTTTAATTGTTCTTGAGATTCTTTTAATTGATTATTCTTTTTATCGATTTGTTGTCTTGCTTTTTTTAATGAAGATATAGATTCCTGAAAATCCTCCATGATGTTTAAGGTTGCTAACTCGTTTTTTTGTAAATGCTTGATCCTATCTGCAAGTTTTTGCTGTGTTTCTTTTAAATCCGTGATATCTTTAATTGAACTAACTATCGTTTGTATTTTCCCTTGTTCAATAATTGGAGACCATGAATGCGAAATCCAACGGAGATCACCATTCTTTGTAAAAATCCGATACTCAAAATTTGAGCCAGGATATCCTGCATATCCTTTTTTCATTGCTTCTGCTACTTTATTTTCATCATCAGGATAAATCTGTAAGGGCCATTGTTTGACATTTGTAATTTCATCCGGTGTATATCCCAATACCCTCGTACTTGAAGGACTTGCAAATGAGCTAACGCCATTTACATCTGTTAAAATGATGACATCCTGGGTATTTTCTACAATACTTTTATACAAATCTTTGCTTTTTTCTAATTCTGATTGAGTATGATTTAATCGTTTCTGTAAAGAAAAATATGAGCTCATCCCTTTTCCGCTCAAATCTTTATTTGAAGCATACCAAACAAAAACTAATCCAAGAAAGAAATATGCTATAGCATATGCGAAAATGGAAAGACTTATTTGATTATACGCATGAGCCATTCCTGCAACACTAAATGATCCCATTGCTGCTAAAAAAAACAGACTTTGAATGTTTTTTAGCTTTATGAGCTGATATAAAGAAAAGCCAATGACTCCAAGGGCAATACTCATCCTTATAAATCCGAGAAATCCTTCGATGGAAAATGGTAAAAATACTAATGAAAATGAAATCATTGAAAAAATTACAAATACTAAAAATCCTTTTTCAAAATTCTTTGAAGACGAAAAACTTTCAACCACTGAAATCAGTACAGCAGTCATAACTGGTAGTGTAATCCATTGAAATAAATTAATAAAAAATACATTATTTTGAAAGATAGTAGATGCATCTATAGCATTAAACAAAAAGATGAATATACTTAAAAAGAAAATAATTGAAAACATTAATTTCCTTTTATCTTTATCTTGGAAATAAAGACGTATTGACCATGCACCAATGACTGATGTAAATAAAACAAGCATCCACCAACCGATTGCATACATTATTTCAAATCAGCTCCCTTGTTTTGTCCTTGTAATTTTTTTATGTGTTTTTTCAATTCAATCATTTTTAATTCTCTATTTAATGTTACTTTTTTAAACTGTTGTAACTCATCAATTTTCTCCTTTAATTTTCCCTCCGTGCTTTTTTGAAGGGTCACATCATCAAGAGTGACCAAATGACCCTCTAGATTATCGCGTTTATCATATATCGGATTCATTGAAATTTCAAACCATCGATTTTCCACATCTTTTTTCAAATTAACCGTACGAATATTGATTCCTAATTCCTGAAACATCCCTGTAGGAAAAATATCTTGAAAAAGAACATCAATAGAATTACCAATTATTTTTTCATTTGAGACTGAAAGAAAACCCTGTTTTAATAAATTATCCGCAGACATATTTTTATCAATAATTTTCATGTTTTTATTAAGCACAAATATTGCTTGCGTCACATGTTCAAAGATTTCTTCTCGTGCAGCAGGAATTAACTCAAGGAATTTAAAATAAATAATAGCAATTGAATAAGCAATTCCACTCAATACAAAAAGAAACGGAGTAAGATCATAACCATATGGCAATCGTATAATATCAAAAACAATGAAAATATTTCCAATAAATGGAGTTAAAACTCCAACTAAAAGTGACATATTTTGTTTTGTAAAAATATCTTTTGTTCGAAACAACATTGATAAAATATATGCCATTCCAATTAATATTAAAACATAGGAATATATTGTGTGAACCCAGAAGAACACGTTTGATGTTCCTGAAACAAGGCTTATGCCTTCTGTCCCATTAAATGTAACAGTTGCCCAAAATAGATGGTGTATTGAATTTGTGAAAATAATTGAAAGTGAGATGAGTGGGATAATTGAAAGGCCTATAATTGATTTTTTTGTAACGAAAAAAGATTTTTTAGTATAACTCAATGAAAAAAATAACCAAGCAACTGGACTAAAAACAATACCAACATATTTTAATTTTGCAAAAAACAATGTTAACCCTTCATTTACAAATGAAAGCTCTAAAGCATAGGAAAACGACCATAATGCAATAGTTGCCATCAAGGCTGCAAACCAAAAGGAAACCTTAGAACGGTCTTTTTTTAAAATAAATCCTGCTGAAACAATACTAAAAATAGATGCAACAATTAATGGACTAACCAGGAGAAGTTGATTATTCATAACTAAGTTCATCCCATCAATACAGAGAGTTAGTTAGTTCTTTTTTAAGTTTTTCATTTTCTTTTTTCAACTCAATCATCTTTAGCTCACGACCAACTGTCATTTTCTTCCAACGCTGCAATTCATCAATCTTTTCTTTCACCTTTTCCTCTGCTTTTTTTTCCTCTGTGATATCATAGTTAATACCGGTCATCCTAACCGGTTTGCCTCGTTCATCATGAATGACAATCGCATTGCCTTTAACATAACGTATCTCTCCAGTAGGCCGAACAATGCGAAATTTCGTATCAAAGTCTTTTTCACCTTTTTGTGCCATTTCGACTTCTTTATTAACCCTTGAAAGATCATCAGGATGTACACCATTTTGCCATGCGTCAAAAGCCTCCTGAAAAGATGATTCATTAACACCATAAATCCGATACATCCATTTATCCCATGTTAAAACATTGGTTTTAATATCAAGATCCCATACGCCAATTCCTGCGGAGTCAGTAGCTATTTCAAGGCGTTTCTTGTTTTCTTCAAGTTCTTCTTTTGTTTCTTTCTCCCCCGTGATATCTCGGGCATAACCTTTAATCTTTGAAAAATTTCCATGTTGGTCTTTAAAAATTTCACCATAAGCTTTTATCAAACGTATCTTTTTATCGTCTTGTCTAATAATCCGATGTTCAATATAATATGGCAGTTTTTTATTTATTGTATTATCTAAAGCCTCCATTACTCTTTTCCTATCATCAGGATGAGCAATTGGGATTAAATCATCCTTACGATACTCGGATTTAAGCGTACCATGAATTCGTTGCCATTGATCAGAACACACAATGATGCCAGTTTCCACATCCAACTCCCAGCTCCCCATATTCGCAAGTTTTTCACCTTGTTTCAACAAGTTTTGTCTTTGTTTTAATTTCCAATCAACATTTTTCCGATTGGTGATATCTTGATGAATTCCAATGACAACTTCTGGTTCACCGTTTTCATCATAGCTCATAATTAATCCATATGATGAAATCCAAGTATACCCCTCATCTTTTCGTTTGAGACGAAATTCAACAGAATACGTATCAATCTCACCAGATATAAATTTTTGAAACGTTGATTCTATCCTATGTTTATCCTCAGGATGAAATTGATCCATCCACCAACTCCCTTTTGTTAAAACATCTTTGAAATCTTTATTAGTGTACCCAACCATTGCCAATGCAAGCTCATCAAAAAACACCATATTTGTTTTTAGATTCCATTCCCATACTCCTGCATGAGCCGCATTCATCGCTAGTTTCATTTTTTTTTCTGAAGCAATCAATGCTTTCTCAGAAGTTACATCCATAAATGAACAAATCAAACCAACAACCTTACCCTGATTAACCACTGGATTTCTGGATACACGAATCCATCTTACTTTTGGATGAGAAAATTTTTCCATCTGATTTTTGTTTTTCTCATCAGATAAAACTTGCCGGTCATCAGCAACAAATCTTTTTGCTCTCTTTTCTGAAAACAACTCAAAATCGGTTTTACCAATTATCTTCTCTTTTTTTCTTCCTATCAACTCACAAAACAACTTATTAACAATAGTGTAAACTCCCTCATGATTTTTAAACACCATAGGCAAAGGAACCGATGAAAAAATCATATCAATATCAAGTTTATCTTCTTCAAAATAGAGATGATCTCGATGTAAAAAATGAGTAGAACTAAACTCATCCTTCTCCTTATTATTTTCTGTATCAGTGACTTTATCAGTATCTGTCATTTGAGCATGAGATTCAAAAAATCCCATTTTTTCGGCATGACGTAATTCTTTGATAATGTCTTTGTAATTATCCATTACGCTTCATTCCTCACTAATTTGGATGGTTTTGAAGAGAAATAATTATTAGTTAATCTTTAACCTCAACTATTCCCAGATATCATTTCTCATCCCCTAACACATGATTTAAAATATGATTAGGATATTTAACCTTGTTGAATTAATTCATTTTTGTATGTGAAAAAATAATTTAAAATCAGCGTGGCATGTGAAGGTAGCAATCGGTGAAAATCAAATTTTCCCGACGCTTCTGAACCTAACATGATAAATAAGTATCAAATACCCTTTGTCATTTGATTCACATACCGATATAAATTAATATGATTATTAATATTTAAATTTTACTTTAAAATATTCGTCATTTCATAAAAAAAATTTCACTCTTACAAAAACAATAGAATTAATAAAAAAACAAATATGGCATAGTTCCGGGATAATATCTGATACTTATGCAAAAGGAAAAAATAGATAACGTCATGAATATCTTACAAAAACATTATATTAATCATCCACAACCCCTTGTATCAAGAGATAAATGGGAACACATCCCAAAAACACCGTATACTGTTCTTATCTCCTGTCTACTCAGTCTTAGAACAAAAGACGAAGTCACCGAAGAAGCATCCATACGATTACTTGAAAAATATAATACGCCACAAACAATGATAACAATACCAAAACAAAGCATTCAACAACTGATCTATCCAGTTGGATTTTATAAAGTCAAAGCAAAAAGAATAAAAGATATTTCAAAAACAATCATTGAAACCTATGATGGGAAGGTTCCAGATTCTATACAGGATCTTCTCAGCATCAAAGGAATCGGACGAAAAACAGCTAATATTGTGATGGTCTATGGGCATAACGATACTAACCATTTACCAATTGATACTCATTGTCACCGAATACCAAATCGGTTGGGATGGATTAGCACAAAAACACCTGAAGAAACTGAAACAGAACTTAAAAAAATACTTCCCAAAACATACTGGAAAATATTCAATCATCTTTTTGTTAGCTTTGGACAAACCATTTGCACCCCAATTTCTCCTCACTGCACTACCTGTCCAGTAAAATCATATTGCAAACAAAAAAATGTAAAAAAACACCGATAAAAAAATGAAGAAAAAAAATCAATAAAAAAAGTATTAAGTTTTATACGATTTGATATGATTCTCAATTTCTTTAATAGAAATATCATTATTATCATTCATCATATCAACCATCTGATCCTTTTCAGACCAGTCGGCATAATATTTTTTCTGATTTTCATTCGTTGAAAACGATACATCTTTTTTACTAGCTAATTCCTTTAACTGCTGCAATGAAAGCTGCGAAAGCAATTCTTTTTTTATAGACATCCTTAATCCATCCTCATATAACTAATACTGGTTTTACCAACGGTGAATATAATCATACCATTAAAGCTTTCCTTTTTATCTATCTTTCTCATTCAAATAAAAACCTAGATTATCTTCCGAAAAAGATTTTTGCAATATCATACAATTCCATCTTCACTGTTTTCGACGCAGACACTGCTTCCTCAAGAGTAACCGGCACAATATCATCACCTTGTAATGCAGCCATCATCCCAAAATTACCATCTCGGATCAATTCAACCGCTTTTACACCAAAACGAGTCGCAAGCACACGGTCATGAGCTGAAGGTGTGCCACCACGTTGCACATGACCAAGAATAGTCACTCTAGTATCAACATTCAATCTATTCTTAATCTCACGAGACAAAGAATGAGCAATTCCACCTAAACGAACGTGACCAAACTCATCTTTTTCATCAGACTGAGTAACCACCATACCTCCTTCTTTTGGTTTCGCTCCTTCAGCAACCACTACGATACTAAAATTCTTACCCTTATCATACCGAGCTTTCAAATGCGTGCATACTTCTCCAATGTCAAACGGAACCTCAGGAATCAAGATCTCATCAGCACCACCAGCAATACCAGCCATCGTAGCAATCCATCCTGCATGTCGTCCCATCACCTCAACAACAATCACTCGATGATGAGATTCAGCTGTGGTATGTAACCGGTCAATAGCCTCAGTCACAATAGAAATAGCTGTATCAAAACCAAACGTGTAATCAGTTCCAGATAAATCATTATCAATAGTTTTTGGGACACCAACAACCGGTATACCTTCTTCATTGAGTTTCATCGCAACGCCAAGGGTGTCGTCCCCACCAATAGCAACTAACGCATCAATCCCAAATCGTTTCAAATTATCTTTTACTTTCTGCAAATCCTCAGCATTCTTATATGGATTCGTTCGAGAAGAACCAAGAATAGTACCACCTTTTGGAAGGATGCCGGATACTGCATAATCTGTCAGTAGTTCAATCTCACCATCAATTAAACCTTTCCAACCATTCCGAATACCAACAATATCCCATTCATATTGAATACTAGCTCTGACCACTGCTCGGATAACCGCGTTTAACCCAGGGCAATCACCACCCCCAGTTAACACACCAATTCTTTTCATAATCTATCTATCCACCTTTTCCAACATATTATAACATTATATTCATTTGAGTGCAACACTCAATGAACATCTGCCATTTTAAAATATTTTTGTCTTACAACGAATTTTTCATTTATAATCGATCCAAGACCCGACTAGCTTTTCTACCTGAATCATGCCACCGTGGTTTATACGTCTTCCGAATTTCTTCATCATACTTATCTAAGTCCATGTCTTCAAGCATTCGTTTACCTTTCTCAAAATTACCCCGAATATTTTTGTTAATCGCTCTTCCAGTCCCTCTGAATAAATAAAAGGGAAGGCTCATAAAAAACTTAAAACCAATAGGGAGTCCCTCTGGTTTCCAAACACCATGTGCTGGTTTAATCCAAAGATCAGATGGATCCTCGCCAAAATGTGGAATTGGAATCTTTTGAGGAGGGGCATGATAAAAATCAGCAGATACATCACAAATTTGCCATTTCCCATCAACATATACCTCACCACTTCCATGTAACACAAAAAAATTGAGGGCATCAACCCATTTTTTTACTAATGGATCAGCTGCCACATAAATGTCATATAATTCTTCTATACCCTGAAAACTGTACAATCGATATCTGCCTTTGATGCCAGCAACCCTGCAAAGAGCAAGAAATAAATTTAGTTTATCGATGCAGGTTCCATGACCTCGACGTAAACATTCAACAGCGCTTTTTGGTGGTGAAAAATCAATACGAACTTTCATGTTCACAAATTTATACACGGTTTCAGCATACTCAAAATCAGTTTTTTGAAATGCTCCCAATTTATGAGCCATGGCAATGATTTCTGGTTCATGATGATTACAAAGAAACGTTGGTCTAAGATATCGTTTGTTCAACGCACAAAACTTCATATCTTTAGAAAATTCAGGTATTGAGTATGGGAGTTTTTTTGGTTTTAGATTCAATGGTCCTTCCTTACAACCTTTATTTGCATTCAACACCAGTAATGGATGTCTAATAGCAAGCCAGAGTAATGTTGGAATAGTACGAGCAAAGGTTTTTGTCCAATGAATATCAAAAAAATATCCTTTTTCTCTCCATTCCTTTATCTTACCCATTTTATTAGTCACCCTCGATTTTCCGTAATTCTTCGGCCATCATTCCCCTCATAAGATTAGCACATCCTTTGGCTTCAGCACCAGCCATACGAGAAATATCTGGTTCTAATACAAAACCGGTTTTTTCACACACCGGGCATCGTTTCAACAATTTCACACGATCGCCGGTCATAATGTAACCTGGATAACTATGAGCTACTGGATCAAGAAAAGCAAATCGACCAAATGTTCCAAAACCTAAATTTCCTTCATTGTCATCAAGAACCATTGGATGAATCCATGGATGTAAATGTTTGTATCCTGCTTTGCAAGAAACAGCAAGTCCATTCATTTCACTCATTCCATAGACATCAACATAGGACGAACGAGGAATCCCAAGTGTTTTTTCAACCCGGCCTGCAAATTCATCCAAAGGTACTTTTTTGTCCTCAAAAATCTTCCATCCGCCACCGGTAAAGACTACACTATTACTTTCACCAAGATCAAGATGGATATCTTCTTTTTCCATGATCATCATCATACTAAATAATTGAAATGGTGGAGAAATAATAATGGTTTGTTCATTTTTTTTATCAAGTTTTTGTAAAAGTTCAAGAAGTTTTCTTTCACCTTTGATCATTGCTTTCTTTAGTTTTCGTAACATTAATTTTTCTTTGAAATTCTTTGCATAACCAGTAGACATCAATCGGGCAATAGTCATACTGATTTCTCTTTCGGTTAAAAAATGTCGATGATCCTTAGAAAATACTTTTCCTCCTTCGCTTAACCAGCGACCAATGGTTAGAAATGTATTTGGTGAACCAGGATACACATAATGAGGAT
>JAGXLH010000179.1 GCA_018334795.1 Thermoplasmatota archaeon | reverse complement strand
ACCATATCATTTCGAATTTGCAGTAAATCAATATGACCAGTTACTCCATCACCAACCCGTTTTTCCCAATACCATACTGGAACCTCAACAGCAACCGTTGCCGTATCATTAACAAGCATAAATTCTTCAACCAACTCATGCCGTTGATAATTATTCCGAGCAGCATTCACTGCAAAACCAGCTAAAGCACACGCAAAATTTTTTCTTCGCATCACATTCACCTTTAACTGATAACTTGGTGTTGAACACCGTTTTCCAATCTCAAAAAACACATCTGGACACCCTTTTTTAAACTGAGTTAAAAACGAAAAAAGCCGAGGAAACAAATCACGAACCAACAACTGATTTTTATAATGATGAATCCGAAAAACATACGGTAAATTTTCATGATCAAATCTTTTGGTAAACACGATTTGTTCACTATGAACAAATTGTGGTCGAAGGGATCTAATTGGACTAAACCGTTGAAATTCATTAATCCACTGATTAATCACACTTTTTGATGTTTTCACTTTAAACCGCTTATTCACCTGTTTAGACGTTTCCCTTGTCGAATATCCAAGATTATACTTAGTAATCGCATCTACAATCACTTGCGGCGGATAGGCTTTATGTTTCAAAGGATGAGTTGAAAAATACTTCTCACAATCCTTACAAAAATATCGTTGATGAGAAGAATACCGTGTCTTCCTCACTCCCTTCTTAATAACATTAGTACCCTCACACCAAAGACAATTCATAAATTATCACTACCAATTATATAAAAATATAACATAAATGTTTTGATGGTAAAAATTAAAAAAAACGCCATTTTCTTATCATTTGGATATTCTTTCAATGGTAAACAAATTTAGGCTTTCATATAAATGATGACTGCCGATTTCTGGATGATAAAAACTTTCACCAGAGAGAAACAAGATAAGAAACGGTGCATCAATTTTTTCGAATTCCTCATGAATATGATAAATCCGTCCGCCAAGTGTTTCAAGAAATGTTTCACAAGCAAACCCAAATAATAAGCAAAGATCTTTTTGTTCAATTTCTTTTAAATGATTTTTAATATTTTGAAAGATACTTCCCACCGATAAAGAAAGCAACCGTACCGTATCACTTTTTATTTGACTGCCGCCGATAAGCGCATCTCCATAAATAATACCAAAGACAAATGAATGCCAAATATCATCTTTTTTAAAGCCTAGTGGATAATAAAACGATTTTTTGAATAACTGATGAGTACGCTTCGGTTCAGTGATTTCAATGTTTAATTCTTCGAATAATCGTTTCCGGGCACTTTTCCCATCTATTTTTTTAATCATATGTTTGTCTTTGCTTAATTCTGTGATTTGAAAGGTTTTATCTAATGGTTTAAATCCAAGAATATGTTCAAAACCTATGGGATTTGGTAAAGATAAATTAAGAGCAACAATAGCATTTTTGTTTACTTTATCATTATAGAATTGGTAGTTTTCAAGCATTTTATTATCATCCATGGTACAACCACCAATAATTAACCGGTCAGGATAGATTTCAGACAGATAATCCAATAGTTCATCAGCTCGATCGTACCCATAATTGAATTTGTTCATTATTGGAACTAATTTTTGAATTTGATTTCCAACCGTGGTTGAAAGAATTACATTTTGTTGACCCAATCCGGGAATGTGTGGAATAATTGCTGTTGATGCAAACTCCAAAAGGACATTATGATTATACCTGCTTTGAAGATCTATTCCCTCAGCTATTTGTTGAACTGCTTTTTTAGGATTCTTTTTAGTGTTATGGCCAATGGCTTGTATTACATCAATTTCTTCACCATATATTATTAAAAGAATAACGCCACGGGCATAGCATCCTTCATTAGACATAAATCCAGAGATGGTTCCACCGATCAAGGGTACATTTAAAAAATTTGTTTTTAGTGCTGAAAGAATGGATGCGAATTCGTTTTTATAATGAATCGTAGTAAACAGAAACAGGGCTTTTGGTTGTTGAGAAAAAGATCTGTTTTTTTCTTTTTCAATAAGATCGTTGGCAACAGAAAAACCATCTGTTTTTCGTGAAATACAAATATTGACGGTTACATCATCGGTCACACACGATTCCTCATTTCAATATTTTAAGAAAAAAATTTAAAAGATTATGCGGTGGCAGAAATTTGATCTTGTTCGTTCATTACTTTAAGTATTTCTCTTCGTGCATTTTCCATTTCCACTTCAATTAAACCTTTGTTTGCAAGTGCAGGAATCACTGCGACAAGTGCATTTTCCGTATCTGGAAATACAAAAAATAAGGTTTCATAATCTTGCATGCGAAAATCCATTTCACTAAGACCTGTTTGAGAATATTCTCTGATTACATTAAACACATCATCCATTGCCCGATGAATGATGTCCCATGTTTCGTAAATCTCGGGTTTAAATCCTTCTGTTCCTTCTGTTGGAAGCACACTAATCATATTTTGACGTGCAACCATACAGGCTAAAATATCATCAAGTTGAAGTAAATCATCTAATACTGTTGCAATTGGGTCATTTCCCATCCAACATCACCACATTATTTTGATTATAATACCAATAACAGGTTTAATATATTTTTCTATAAAAGATGAAATATTTAATATCTTTTTAGAACGAAACGTAGTATTCTATTACAATTCAAAACAATAAAATTCTTACATGTAGATTCGATGTCTTGAAACGAAATGCTATGAAAATAAATCCAGTTGGTCTTTATACCCAT
>JAGXLH010000065.1 GCA_018334795.1 Thermoplasmatota archaeon | reverse complement strand
TTGTTTACACACGTTAAAAAATTGGAAGCGATTGTACTTAAATTCCATTTGGAAAAATGACAAAAAGTACGGTTGTTCTTTTAGGAATAATCTGTAATAGGTCTGGTTAAAACACGTAAAAACATTTAAACATGGTCAATTAAATATTCTGATGGGTTGATGGAACATATGAATCTTAAATGTTTATTTGGTTTTCATCAGTGGACAAAACTTGGTGGTCCGCGAAATACAGGTGGTGGAAAATTTGAACAGCGGTATAAATGTACTCGATGTTACAAGGTGAAAAAAGTTAGAGGATAAATTGATATAACTTTGTAAAAAAATATGCTAAATTGTTTTTACAAAAGAAATTAGCTTTTTTTGAAACCGGTGTTAAAAAAAGGTTGTATGGCAGAAAAGCAAGAGGGAAAAGGTGATGGATGCACCCTCTTGGCAGATCCCCCGTATCAATCGTCCTTCTAGATTATACAATGTTGTTCATTGTTTATATAGTCAAAAGGTGGGTGAGTGAAAGTATTTTTTAAGATTGTTAAATTTTGAAAAAAACATAAAGAATAAGTATTGAGCAATCTTAATTAAGTACTGTAAATGAAAGTGGGATGACAAGAGATGGAATGATTAATCGATGGAACAGAATGAACTTTGGGACTTTGAGATTGGGTAAAAATTTATTCCAAAGATGTTTGTTAATCCTTCCATCCACAATCCTTCTCATCCCTCAAGAAAGAAATATTTGGATTATTTAAAATATTTTTCATTTTATTAAGTATATTTTATGTTACATAAAAAAAACTTATTTTAAAAGAGTAAATTATATGTTTCAAATATTAAACATTTTCATCTGTTAAAACCGTATGTACCAACCAACGGCACAAAGGCACAACCACCATGTGAAACTGTTTCAAAACCTTTTTCAGTCCGTATTAAAACCAACAACTCTCCAGTTATACGACCAACAGGAATGACAATTATCCCACCTATACAAACCTGTTCTTTAAGCGGCTGTGGAACATTAGGTGCAGAACACGTCACATAAATCCGATCATAGGGAGCAAAATCATCAAGTCCCTCAGATCCATCGCCAACAATAACCTTCACGTTATCAAATCCTTCTTCTAATAATCGTTGTTGGGATATCTGAGCAAGATGTTCAAATCGTTCCACAGAATAAACCATTCCTTTTTTTCCAATAACTGAAGCAACAACCGCTGCATGATAACCAGAACCCGTACCAATCTCTAGCACCTTTTGACCAGATGACAAATCCAGTGCTTCAGTCATAATAGCAACCATATGCGGTGCAGAAATAGTTTGACCATCACCAATATCTAAGGGTTGATCAGAATATGCTCTCTTTTTTCTTTCAGAAGGAACAAATTTTTCACGAGAAACATCCCTCATTGCTTTTTCAACTTTATCTGATTTAACATATCCTTGCTTTTTTAATCCATCTATCAAACGATTTCGTAGATTTGAATAATTCATAAACAATCTTAATTTTTGTATAGCTTCATCTTCATATATGAACTCTATGTTTAATCAAGATGAACAATAAATAATTAGCTTGATTAAAAATTTACAAAATGAAAAAATCCAAAATACGTTCTCCTAAGGAAAAGCGATATCTTTAATAATACGACCTATTTGCAAGGTTGAGCAGTTATGGGTAAAAAAATCATCATCGCACTTGGAGGAAACGCCCTCATCAAAAAAGGTCAAACAGGAACGATTCATGAACAATTTTCAAATACTCGTGATTTTTCAAAACAAATCGTAACCATGATTCAACACGGATGGACACCAGTGATTACCCATGGAAATGGTCCACAAGTAGGAGCAATACTTTTACAAAATAATGCTACAAGAGACACCATCCCACCAATGCCGCTTGGAGTTTGTGTGGCAGAAAGCGAAGGCCTGATTGGATATATGATTCAACAATGTCTTAAAAATGCACTTACAAAAGCAGATATTTCAAATCATGTAGCAACCATTATCACTCAAGTACTTGTCGATAAAAATGATGAATCTTTTTCCAATCCTACAAAACCAATAGGACCTTATTATCCAGAAGATCAAATTGATCAACTTAAAGAAGACGGATACAATGTAACCAAGCTACCAAAAGGATACCGAATCGTCGTTCCGTCTCCAGATCCATTAGCAATAATTGAAGCCCCCGTCATTAAACTGATGCTTGAACAAGACATTACCGTGATTGCTGCAGGAGGTGGAGGAATGCCAGTCATCCAAAAAAAAGAGTGGGGCTTAGATGGTGTTGAAGCCGTGGTGGATAAAGACCTTGCATCAGAAAGACTCGCTGAATCAATCAATGCAAAAACCATGCTTATTCTTACGAATGTAGAACATGTGTATGTAGGATTTAACACAAAACAAAAACAAAAAATTGAAAAAATAAGCCTTAAAGAAATAAAAAAACTTTATGAAAATGATGAGTTTCCACCTGGAAGTATGGGTCCAAAAATTCTTGCAGCAATCCGTTTTTTAGAATCTGGCGGAAAAAATGTGATTATCTCACACGTTGATTCTGCTTGGGATGCATTAAGCGGAAAAACAGGTACTCATATTCTCAAAACCTTATAATCAGCGGTTTTATTAACCCCATCCAACATTTCCTTTTTTCATCCTATGGACTCTGCAGATTTAGAGAAGCAAATAAAAGACATCGAAGATGAGATATTCAACACCCAAAAAAATAAAGCTACAGAGCATCACATTGGAAAACTCAAAGCTAAAATTGCAAAACTTAAAGAACAAATTGAAAAAAGACAAGGAAGCGGTGGAAAAGGCAAAGGATTCGCGGTTAAAAAAACCGGGGATGCAACCATAGGCCTTGTCGGCTATCCAAGTATTGGAAAAAGTACTCTTTTAAATAGATTAACGGAAGCAAATAGCGAAGTAGGAACCTATGAATTCACTACTCTTGACGTCATCCCTGGAATGCTTAAATATGATGGAGCAAACATTCAAATCCTTGATCTTCCAGGTATCATCAGTGGAGCAGCAAAAGGGCGAGGCAGAGGAAAAGAAGTACTTGCTGCTGCTAGAAATGTAGATCTTATTGTTTTCATGCTTGATGCAAAAAAAGCCATTGAACAACTCACACGAATGAATCAAGAACTCCATCATGCGGGCATGAGAATAAACGAAAAAAAACCACGAGTGATCATTACCTCAGCAAAACAAGGCGGCATCACTATTCACACACCCATCAAACAAACTCATATCACCAAAAAAACAATGTATTCTATCGCATCAGAATATGTAACCAATGCAGATATCATTATCCGAGAAAACATTACTGAAGACCGCTTCATCGATTCCTTCATGAATAATAGAATCTATCTTCCGGCAATAAGCTTGATTAACAAAGCAGATATCTATACAAAAAAACAGATAAAAGAAGCCGAACAATCTCTTAAAAAACACAATTGGGTAGTCTATACTATTTCAGCAAAAAAACACAAAGGAATCAAACAATTGAAAAAAGGAATCTATCATCACTTGCATCTCATCAAAATTTACATGAAACCACAAGGAAAAAAACCAGATTACTCAGAACCCTTAATATTAAAGAAAGGAGCCACGGTGGAAACGGTCTGCAAACAAATCCATCGTGATTTCAAAGAAAAATTTAGATACGCCCAAGTCTGGGGAACATCAGGAAAATATCCTGGTCAAAAAGTAGGATTAGACCACAAACTAGATGATGAAGACCTCCTCACCGTGGTCATCACTCATTAATCGTTTACTAACTTTTCAGCTGTTTTTGTAATTGCTGCCTGATCCAACTTATATTTTTTCAACAAATCCGCAGGATCACCACTCTCACAAAAATGATCACGAATACCCATCCGATAAAAACCAACCGGATCCCTTGATTGTTCAGCAAGAGTCTCAGCAACAGCTGCACCAAGACCACCAATAACTGAATGTTCCTCAATAGTGATAATATGACCTGTTTCCTTAGCACATTTCAAAACTAATTTTTCATCAAGTGGCTTAATCGTATGCATATCAATAATTTTTGCTGAAATATTTTTCTTCTTTAAATGCCGTTGAGCATCAAGGGCTGTATCAACCATAGTTCCACAAGCAAGAATACTTACATCATCACCCTCTTCAACAATCATTCCTTTCCCCAGCTCAAGTGTTTCCATATATTCAGGTTCATACAAAATTGGAGCGTTAGCTCGACCAACCCTAGCATACATAGGACCAACATGATCTGCCATTAATTCAACAATTTTAGATGTCTGAGTGGCATCACTTGGAGCAAGAACGGTCATATTAGGTAGTGCTCTCATCAATGCAATATCTTCAATCATCTGATGACTTGCTCCATCCTTACCAACACTAATACCACCATGTGTTGCAAAAATCTTTACATTCGACTGAGAATATGCTAAATCCATCCGAATCTGATCATAGACTCTCCCCGTAGCAAAAACAGCAAACGTACTAGCAAACGGAATCTTTCCACAAGAAGCAAGACCAGCTGCAGTCGAAATCATATTGGCTTCAGCAATACCCATCTCAAAAAAACGATCTGGAAACTCTTTTGCAAACATAATCGTTTTCGTAGATTTGGACAAATCTGCATCTAACACAACGATATTCTTATTCTTCTCACCAAGCTCAACCAGTTTTTCACCGTATGCATTACGGGGATTCTTCATTTGTTTCTTTTTCATGCAGAAGCCCCCAATTTTTCTTTCATTAAATCTAATTCTTCCATGGCTAGATTATATTCCATCTCATTTGGAGGGACACCATGAAAATCAACATTGTTCTCCATGTAGGAAACACCTTTTCCTTTCACTGTGTTCAACACAATCATTGATGGTTTATTCGTAATTGCTTTTGCTTCGTGAAATGCATCATAAATCTCAGTTATATCATGCCCATCGATTTCAAGCACGTGCCATCCAAATGCTTTCCAACGATCAGCAACATTTTCAAGTTGTAACACATCTTCAGTGTTCCCATCTATTTGTAAAAAATTCCGATCAATCATAGCAATAACATTTCCTAAGCGATAATGTGATGCTGCTGCAGCTGCTTCCCAAACTTGTCCTTCGTCTGTTTCTCCATCGCCAAGCATAACATAAACATGATACGTTTTTTTATCAAGACGCCCTGCAAGTGCAACACCATTAGCAAATGATAATCCATGTCCAAGAGATCCAGTTGAAGCTTCAATACCTGGAATATATAAACAAACAGGATGGCCTTGTAACATACAATTTACACGACGTAATCTATTCAGTTCTTTTTTGGAGAAATATCCTTGTTCAGCAAGAACTGAATATAATGCTGGAGCTGCATGACCTTTACTTAAAATGAATCGATCACGATTAGGGTCATCTGGTTTCTTAGGATTCTGCTTCATGATAGTATAATACAGTGTAACTAATGCATCCACTGCGGAAAGAGATCCACCAGGATGACCCGATTTTGCCTTATAAAGCATTTCCACGATATGTTTACGAATGTCAACTGCAAGTATTTCTAATTTTTTTAGAGTATTTTCGTCAAGTGATTCCATTAACTTGGATCCCCCTATGTTTTAAAAAATTGGACCCTTATCGGCAGCCAAAATGAATACTGTTCATAACTAAATACTTTTTGAAAATACATAAAACCAGGGTAGAAAAGACGTTTTATAGAATTTTTGAAACGATAGAGAGCATACTGGTATATAAACTGTTATTTTTCTCTCTTTTTTTCCTTAATATATCCTATTTCAATCAAAAAAAAATTCAAGTTTCTAATGATAGATTTTTTAAAGTACAAAATATATGCATTCACGCGGAAGAGTTATGGTATTAGACGATCTTGGAAAATCATTAAAAGGAACCATTGAAAAAATCGCAACTGCAGTAACCATTGATAAAAAACTTATCAAAGAAGTGGTAAGAGATATTCAACGGGCGTTATTGCAATCCGATGTCAATGTTAAATTAGTGTTAAATCTATCAAAAAAAATTGAAAAAAGAGCTCTTGAAGAGAAACCACCTGCTGGGATGAGTGGTAGAGAACATGTCATTCGAATTGTGTATGATGAACTGGTTAAGATTTTAGGTGATGCTCGCGAATTACCAGTAAAAAAACAAGTGATCATGCTTACAGGCCTCTATGGTCAAGGGAAATGCGTTCACGGGGATAGCATTATACCACTTGCTTCTGGAGAAGTGGATTCTGCTAAGTCAATTTATGATCATTTCGCTTCAACTTTAGAAGAAAAATCAGTTGGCGATGGAACAATTATTGATTTAGAAAATGAAACTATTAAATTTCCTTCTTTTAATCATGACACGTTGAAGATTGAAAATAAAAAAGTTACTCATGCATGGAAACTGAAAGGCAAACAATTGTATGAAATTTTTATAGATGCAGGGAATGATTATTCTGTTCGAGTTACACCAGAACATCCATTTTTCATTCTTCGAAATGGCATGGTTATACAAGCCAGAGCAGATCAATTACAAACAGATGATTACGTCGCAGTTCCAAGAGAATATAAAACAGAACCAAAAGAAGAACAAGTTGATTTATTACCGTTCATTCGTCAGAATAATATCGATATATTTCTGGATAAGGATATTGCAAAACAGATCATTTCATCAAAATACAATACCATAAAAAATGCTGTTTCTCACCTTAATCATTCAAGGAATTACAATAAATGTACTCTTGCCTTTAAAAAAGGCAAAATCCCACTTTGCCTATTAGATGATTCAGAATGTCCAGAATATTCATTGAAACTTCAGTCATTCAGAACTATGAAATCGGTGATTTTTCCTCGATATTTAACCAATGATTTAGCTGAATTTTTAGGTTATATCATTGGTGATGGTCATATCACCAATGGAACCGTTGAAATCTCAAATGCTGATGAGGAACTAATTAAGCAGATTACAAAGATTAGCCAAAAACTTTTTGGGATAAATCCAACTATTACAAAAGATAAAAGGAGTAAGGCAAAACGAATTCTTTTATCTTCAAAAACCTTAGCAGGATTAATCCATACTATCTTTAATATACCGTACGGGCGAAAAGGAAGATCGTTATCTCTTCCGAATAATCTTCTCTTAACATCTGATGAGGTTTTACGCCACTTTATCCGAGCATATGTTGACTGTGATGGATATGTAACAAAGAATTATCGGAATATCGCAATTTCTTCAGAGAGTAAAACACTTCTCAATCAAATAAACTTATTATTAAGAAGATATCATATTTTTTCAACTTTATCGAAAAAGCAGGTTAACGGAGTTCATTACTCGAAATTATGCATTGAGGGAAGATATGCTGAATCGTTCTCACGGCAGATTGGATCCCGATTGTCACGTAAAAAAAATCGATTAACATCTTTTACTCAGATGGGGAAAAAACAGGGTTGTGGAAAACATGATATGATCCCTATTGGTTCTGCATTGAAAGAAGTCCGTGAATCATTAGGTCATTCAATTGGTAACATTCAACAAAAAGCAGTTAACAGTTATGGAATTTATGAGAAAAAAGGACAGATTTCTAGGGAATCATTATCTAATTTATCAACATTCTATGAAACCTATCCACAGGGAAATTTTCTTACCATGCTTAAGCAAATAAAACTTGGAAAGAATCCACATGACACATTTAATAATGGCGTTGTCAACGCATTAGTTTCATATTTTGATCAACAAGGCCTAATTAAGAACACTCAAGCTTCTATTCAATTAACATCAATGGGTAGAAAACAGCTTCGACAAAGAGTAGAGTATCAGAAGACAGCAAGTAAAAATACCTTAGAATCGATTCATAATTTATCAATTTCTGATGTATGCTGGATTAAAGTTCGGAACATAAAAACTATTGATTCACCAGAATACGTTTATGATTTCACTGTTGAAGATAATCATAGTTTTATTGCCGATGGAATAGTGGTCCATAACACCACTTCAGCTGGAAAACTTGCTACCTATTTTAAAAAGAAAGGACTTCGCCCATCTGTTGTTGCTGGAGATGTACATCGGCCTGCGGCATATGATCAGTTAAAACAAATCGCTGAACAAGTAGAAGTACCGTTTTATGGAGATAAAAAAGAAAAAAGCGCGGTAAAAGTAGTAAAAACTGGTGTTGAAAAATTCAAACGAAGTGCTGATGTGATTATTGTTGATACGTCAGGTCGTCATAAACTCGAAGATGATTTAATTCAAGAGATGAAAGATATTTTCCATGCGACTAATCCTGATGAAAAACTCCTTGTTATGGATGCAGCTGTTGGTCAGCAAGCTGGCTCACAAGCTAAAGCGTTCAATGATGCCGTTGACATTACCGGTATCATTCTAACTAAACTTGATGGGACTGCAAAAGGTGGTGGAGCGCTCAGTGCTGCTGCAGAAGTTGATGCGCCGATTGTGTTCATTGGTACTGGTGAACATGCAACTGATTTTGAACGATTTGACCCAGCTCGATTCATCTCTCGGCTTCTTGGTATGGGCGATATTAAAACCTTACTTGAAAAAGCTGAAGAAAGCATGAAAGGAAAAGATGCGGAAAAAACAGCTCGACGTATGATGTCTGGAAAGTTCACACTTCATGATATGTATGAACAAATGGATATGCTTTCTGGAATGGGACCTTTGAATAAAATTTCTGAATTGTTACCTGGTGGTTTTTCTAAAAAAATGAAAGATGTCGATATGGATGATACTCAGGATCGTTTACAACGATTTCGTATTATCATGGATTCAATGACGGAAGAAGAAATGGAAAATCCAAATATTGTCCGAGCAGCAAGAGTGAGAAGGATAGCTCGAGGTGCGGGAGTTGATAATAAGGATGTGAAACAACTTCTTAAATATTATAATATGACCAAGAAGATGATGAAAGGATTTTCAAGTAATCGAAAAATGCGGAAGAACTTGATGAAACAATTACAGTTTGGAAAGTAATGTGTGAATTCTGTTATACAGATTAATTGGAATCATTTTTAAACGTCTTTGAAAGATTTGGAAAATATCTTATAATACTTTTTTCATGATATTTCGATATGAGATTTGATCATAAAGAACAACTTATTTCCAATGGAAAAACTTCTGTTTTAAATGAAAAGCGGGAGTTTATGCTATCTTTTTTTTCACAGGTGTTAAAAGCAGTTGATCCATATACTGCGGTTTCATCTCGAATAAAAAAGAATTCTCTTCTTCATAACAAAACAATTGATGTAACAAAATTTCATGGTGTTTATGTTGTTGGTTTTGGCAAGGGAAGTATTGGAATGACTCAAGCAGTTTGTGATCATCTTCCCATTACTAAAGGAATAGCTATTACGAATCAACTAGATAAATCAGTCCATCATGAAAAAATAGAAACTATTGTTGGCGGCCATCCTCTTCCAAATGATTCAAGTGTTCAGGGAGCAAAAAAAGTATTAGATCTCTTATCAAAATGTGAACCTAATGATTTGGTAATAATTCTTATTTCAGGTGGGGGATCGGCATTACTTGCATCTCCTCGTATTTCACTTGATGATTTACAAAAAACCACGAAGGCATTACTTGCTTCAGGAGCAACAATTCAAGAGATTAATACTATTCGTAAGCATCTTTCAACAGTTAAAGGCGGGCAATTAGTTAAATTACTTCCTTGTAAAGTGGTTACTTTTATTGTTAGTGATGTTGTTGGTGATCCACTTGAATTTATTTCTTCAGGTCCAACAGTTGGTGATTCTACTACGTTTTCTGATGCGTTTGATATTTTAAAGAAATATGAGTTATGGAATGTGATTCCAGATTCTGTTCGACGAGTAATTAATCAAGGGAAAAAAGAGTTGATTCCTGAAACTCCATCTTCTGATGATGTCGTATTTTCGCATGTGTCCAATCTGATTGTTTCAAATAATTCACTTGCTTGTGAAACCGCATTTACTGCTGCGAAAAAGGCTGGTTTTCATCCCGTGATTCTTTCTACTCATTTAACGGGTGAAGCCTCTGAACTTGGTCCTTGGTTAATTGAACGATCAAAAAAGATTCATCATGAAACTGGTGAAACGGTTTTTATTAGTGGCGGTG
>JAGXLH010000178.1 GCA_018334795.1 Thermoplasmatota archaeon | reverse complement strand
CTAACATCGTATTCTGAAGAATCTTTTGCAATATGACCATTTTCTTCATCGAATGTATAGTGGGCGATTAATCCTCTGGAAATATTGGGTGTTTCTTTATTTATATCATTGAAACAACCAGTTAACATTACTATAATGATAAGAAACAAGGAAATAAGTAAGGGCGAGTATTTTTGTTTGATTAACGACATGTCAAATAGTAAATGTGAGCCGATAATATTTAAAATTTTATTTAATTATCCATAATTAAAAATATTTTTACATTATTCGATGAATTTTTAAAAATAATAGATTATTGTGCGTTTAAGGATGTGTTCTCTGATTTTTCAATTCATATCCTGCATCTATTTTTTTAGATTCAGAGTTACTTCGCATAACACAATCAGTGATGTTTCTAAAAAAATTATAACACTATTTAATATCCGTGTCAATGATTATATATGCAGAGATACTTAACACGCGTGATACCATGGTACTAAAAACATTGTTTCTTAACTGCACTATTAAAAAAAGTCCAAAAGTTTCTCACACACGAGGATTGTGTGATGATATCGCGAAAGTATATGAAAAAGAGCACGGAGTTCAATGTGATTTCGTAAGGGTTGTAGACTATACTGTTCCTTCTGGATTGAAATCTGATATGGGAGACGGCGATGAGTGGCCAATGATACTCAAAAAGATAAAAAAATCAGATATTATTATTGTTGGTACTCCAATCTGGATTGGTAATATTTCCTCTGTCGCACAGAGAGTATTTGAGCGTTTAGAAGGAACTTATTCTGAGGGAAACAAAGGAAATGGACAGTATCCTCTATATAACAAGGTAGGAGGTGCAGTGGTGACTGGTACAGAGGATGGTGGTCATTTTTGTGCCAAAACAATAAACTTTTGTCTTTATCGTTTTGGATGTACAATACCTCCTGGTGCCGATTGTTATTGGGTTGGACCTGCAGGTCCTGGACCATCTTATCTGGATGCTGAGGGAAGTAAACATTTATATACGAATCGTACAAAAAGAACACTTGTTGAAAATACGGTTTTTATGGCAAATCTTCTTAAGAAAAACAAAATTACCACTAATTTGCTTGAAGTTGAAGAAAAGGCAGTGGCTGAGAGTAGAGGGTCTAATGAGGTTGAATGGCGTTCTTTGAAATAGAAAATAAGGAATGTACTGGATAATAAGTTCATAAAGAGGAAGTTTCCTTCTATAAGTTTAATTGTCTAATTAAAGAGTAGTATATTGGCATTCAGTACTATTATTAACGCATGTTTACTATATCATTTAAAAAACGTGTGGTAATCATGTCAAATCATTATGATGTTGTTGTTATTGGATCTGGAGCAGCGGCTCAAACAGTTGTCTATGATTTAAAAAAACAAGGTAAAAGCGTTGCAATCATCGAAAAAAATGAGTGGGGTGGAACATGTGCTCTTAGAGGTTGCGTTCCCAAAAAAGTTCTTGTTGGTGCTGCCGAGGTGAATAATCGAGCGATAGATGCACAAGATAATGGGATTTCTTTTAATTCTTTGAGAATTGATTGGTCTGATTTAATCAAGTTTAAAAAATCGTTTACTGATTCCAAATCTCAACAATTCAAACAAAGTTTTGTTGATGCTGGGATTGATACCTACAAAGGAACAGCTCATTTTACTGGAAAAAAATCAATCAAGGTAAATGAAAATGAGTTGACAGCTGAAAATTTTGTTATTGCGACAGGTGCGAAACCAAGAAAGTTGGGTATTCCCGGTGAGAAACAAGTGATTACCAGTGATCAGTTTTTATCAATAGAAACGTTGCCAAAGTCTATTGTGTTTATTGGTGGTGGTTTGATTTCATTTGAGTTTGCCCATGTTGCAGCTCGAGCTGGAGCAAAAGTTACTATTCTTCATCGAAGCAAGCAACCGTTGAACCAATTTGATTCGGATTTAGTAGATTTGCTAATTGAATCTTCTAAGGATATTGGCATTGATGTCCAAGTGAATAAACCAGTGAAACAAGTTGAAAAGAAGAATGAAGCGTTTATTGTTAAAACTGATGAGAATGGATCATTTGAAACTGATCTTGTCGTGCATGGTGCGGGCCGCGTTCCGGATATTGACGATTTAGATTTGAAAAAAGCAAATATTAATTTTAATAAAAGAGGAATTGAGGTTAATTCATATTTGCAGAATGCAACGAATCCTTATGTTTATGCTGCTGGAGACGTAGCTTTTTCAAATCTACCATTAACTCCTGTTGCCGGAGCAGAAGGAAAAAATGTACTTATGAATTTGTTGCATGATAAAAAGAAAGATTCCTCACTATCAGTTATTCCCAGTGCTGTTTTCACCGTTCCTCCACTTGCAATGGTCGGCCTAACTGAAGATCAGGCAAAACAGAAAGGTGTTTCCTACACGGTTAATTATCAGGATACCTCATCATGGTTTACTTCTAGACGCATTGGATTGAGTCATTCAGGTTTTAAAATATTGATTGATAAAGAAAACAAGCGAATAATTGGAGCTCACTTGTTTGGTCACCATGCTGAAGAAGTGATTAATTTGTTCGCTGTTTTCATTAAAAAGAAAATGACCATTGAAGAAATCAAAGAGTTGGTTTGGTGTTATCCAACCAGTACCTATGATATCAATTATATGCTCTGATTTTCTTTTTGTTTATGCTAATCCTTTGATAGCAGTTACGCAACCTTCGCAAACATACTTTGTTTTTCCTTTAATCTTGGTTTCCTTCATTTTTTCTTTTTCTTCTTTTGCGCCACATACACAGCATTCTTCCATACTTTTTTCCTCCATATTTCCT
>JAGXLH010000177.1 GCA_018334795.1 Thermoplasmatota archaeon | reverse complement strand
TTCAATGGCATGAACGAGATTTATGTAATTCTTCAAGTGAACGATTTATTATTCCTCATACATTGATTTTAACTGATTGGATCGTGTATAAAATGACTGATGTATTTACTCATTTGATGGTGTTTCCTGAGCGGATGAAAGAAAACATGAATATTTCTAATGGGCTTCCCATGGCAGAGTCTTTGATGACCACACTTGTGCAACATGGAATGGGTCGAGGGGATGCTCATGAACTTATGAGAACAACTGCGCTTAAAGCAGCAGCTGAAAATATTACCTTAAAAGAAGCTTTCACTATAGAAAACAAGAAAAAACAATTGCTCTCTGAAAAAGAGATTACTCATGCATTAAATCCAGAGAATTATTTAGGAGCAACTGATGCAATCATTGAACGGGTCATCAAAAAATTAGATCGATAAAAAAAGTTGAGATATGGATTGATATTATGGATAAGTTAGAAACGATTTTAGATAACACAGATGAAGTGGTTACCAAAGAAGAATTAACGGAAGTGTTGAAAAAAGATCATCCTAAAGCATATATTGGTTTTGAACCTTCTGGAACAGTTCATCTTGGTTGGAAGATTTGTACAAATAAGATTAAGGATTTTTTAAACGCTGGTTTTGATTTTACGGTGCTTCTTGCTGATTGGCATGCTTATATTAATGATAAGCTTGGCGGAGATATTAAAACCATTAAACTTTGTGGAAAGTATATGGAGGATTGTTTTGCTGCTATGGGTGTTGATACTGGAAAAGTTAAGTTTGTGTATGCAAGTGAATATGTAGGTGATCCAAAATACTGGGAACTTGTTTTAAAAACGTCAAAAGCGGTTTCTGTTGCTCGAGTGAAAAGGGCTATGGATATTATGGGTCGAGGAGCTGAAGAGGCTGAAAAAGATCTTTCAAAACTCTTTTATCCTGCCATGCAAGTTGCTGATATTTTTTATTTGGATTTAGATGTCGCTTATGGTGGAACGGATCAACGGCATGCGCATATGCTTGCCCGGGATGTTTCAAAAAAGATCGAAAAAAAATCTCCTGTTGCCTTACACACGCCACTGCTTACTGGTCTTCAAGCTGGCGGTCGAATGAATCCAACCGAAGCTAAGATGAGTAAGAGTAAGCCAGATTCAATGATTTCAATTCATGATACCGCTGATGAAGTGAATAGGAAATTGAAAAAAGCGTATTGTCCTGAAAAACAAGTTGAGGGGAACCCAGTTCTTGAAATGTGTAAATTTGTGGTGTTTCCTGAGTTAAATGGTGAGGTTTTTCGTATAGAACGGCCTGAGAAATGGGGAGGAAATCTTGAATTCAAATCGTATCAGGAACTTGAAGATGCGTTTAAAAAGGATCTTCATCCACTAGATGTGAAGAAATCTACGGCAAAATATCTAAATAAGATTCTTGAACCGATCCATGCGTATTTTGAACAGCATCCTGAGAATTATGAAAAAATGAAGAAATCTGGGATCATTACTCGATAATCTTCATCCTTTATTTTTTTATTATCTTATGGACTTCAAGCGTTTCATCAGTGAATGATTGTGATGAGACAATGGTGCTCTTTAGATTATTTTTTTTGTGTATTTGATTGAACTCAATACGTGGTGATTTCGAACTAAACACGGTAAATGCTCTTCCATCATCTCTTAAGTATTTGGAGAGTTGTTGAATAAATGGTTTTGTGATTTTTAATCCATTTTTTCCTCCAGATACTGACTTATCAAACCATCCACTTCCACCAACATATTCTTCTTTGGATGTTGGTAAATACGGTGGATTAAATATGATAAGATTAAACGTTTCATCTTTTGTTAATACATCAAATAATGATCCTTTTCTAATTTCTAGTAAACCAGTAAGTTGGTTTTTATTCTGTTCCCAATTTTTTTTTATCAAATCGATAGCAAATGGATTAATATCAGAACAAATCACATTGGCTCCTTTTTGAGCACAGTACAATGCAATAATACCCGTTCCAGAGCCAATTTCAAAAACAGAATCTTCAGTGCTAGGATCTATTTCTTCCAACAGCAAAAACGTATCTTCAGATGGATTATAGACTTCTGGATGAGTTTGAATTTCAAGATTATAACATTTGAAAGATGATGATTTCTGTTCCACAGAATTGGTAATAAAATATAACATAAAAATATTGGTCTAATATTTCATCCAATCATTTTTTTCGTTTTATTTATTAGAAAGTTTGCAGATAGACGAATTACTGTTGATAATTATACATTTGTAGCAGCAATCACTTATGTTACCATGTTTGCAATTGCAATCATTGGTTTAGTCATCTTGGTGTTTACCATGAATCGATTAATCACTGGAAGTAACATAAAAACAATGCTTTCTAAACTACGAAAACGAAATTAAACAAAGTTTAAAAGCACATCAACAAGAAAGATGAGACCAAGAACCATAATAATAATTCCTATGGTTCTTCCCAGCTTGTCTTCATCTATTCGATTTGCAAAAAATGATCCTCCCGTCGCACCAACAGCTGCTCCAAGACTTGCGATAAGGGCGGTTTCAAAGAGAATATTACCCTGAAATGTATGTGCTGAAAAACCAGCTCCAGCAATAAAAAACATGAGTAATAATGAAGTACCAATTGCTTGATGAAGAGTATACCCCATGATAAAAATGAGAACAATGGTCATCGACCCACTACTTCCCATTCCTGTAAATCCACTGGAAAAACCAATTAAGCCACCAAAAAAAATGAAACTAAGATGTTTATGTTTTTGAAATTTTGAAAAATTCACTTTTTCATTAACCACATCAATATTTCTTTT
>JAGXLH010000064.1 GCA_018334795.1 Thermoplasmatota archaeon | reverse complement strand
TAATTAATCATGAGGATTTCCCTTTTTTTACAGAAAATCATTGATAGTATAAATTATTTTATGAATTGTAAATTAATTGATTATTTATCAACGAATTTTAATAAATAAATCTTAATATTTAATTATTTCATTATTTATTTATATTAATAAGCCAATTATCTATTGAAGATGGGATTGACCAGGTACAAATGTTCGTATTACATACAATGTAATGTATTTATCTAGCATATATCATTTAATATCATTAAATTTAACATAAATAAAGGTTCATTAATTGGAGTTTTTACATTTCAAAATCGTAAAACAAAAAGAAAATGAATTTCTATGACACGAGAAACACCCGAAATCGTGCAACGATTAAAACAAGAAGAAAAAAATGGCAACATGCAGCTAACAAATCTTAAAATTGACAAAAAAAAATATATAATGAATTTATCTTCATCAAATAACGTATTAAAAACACTGATTCAAACCGCAGAAAGTAGTAAAGTTAGTATTATTATAACCGACAAATATGGAATGATTAAATATATTAACAATCGATTTTCTGAAAAATCAGGATTTTCAAGAGAAGAAGTTTTAGATAAAAAGGCTAATATCTTTTTTGCATTAAAACAACCAAAATCAGTTATAAAAGCCCTTAAAGAAACAATTTTATCAGGAAATATTTGGACTGGAGAATTACAAAGCCAACGAAAGGATGAAAGCACGTGCTGGATGAACTTAACCATTATCCCCATATACAATCAACAAAAAAAACTTTCATATTTTATGAGCATAAATCAAGAAATTACCCAAAGAAAGGAAATAGAACAATCCTTAAAAATCAAAGAAAATGCGATTCTTTCATCTATCAATGCAATTGTACTTACTGATCTTTCCGGTAAAATAACTTCTGTTAATCCTTCTTTTTTAAAAATGTGGTCATTTGATTCTGAAAAAAAGGTAATTGGAAAACCAGTTTTTTCTCTTTGGAAAAAAGGCGGTCAATATATGCATATCATGGATACCGTAATTGAAGAAGGAGGCTGGCTTGGAGAAGTAATGGCTCTAAGTCATTCTGGTAGATTATTCCCAGTCCAAATGTCTGCAAGTATCGTGAAAGATGATTACAACAAACCATTACAGCTCATGGCATCATTCGTCGATATAACCAAACAAAAAAGAATGGAAAAAAATTTTAAAAAATTCAAAAAAATCTCTGATGAAGCAGATTATGGTTCAGTGATTTATGATTTGCAAGGAACCATATTATATGGAAATGATTCATTTGCCAAAATGCACGGATATCTTACTGATGATCTTATTGGAAATAAAATAGATCTTTTGTTTTCAATTCAAAAAAATAATGTTGTTCAACAGATCCTTTCTAATCTTAAAACAAATCGAAAGATAATTGGTAATGAAGAATGGCATGTAAAGAAAAACGGAAACATGTTTCCTCTCTTAGTAACTTCATCACTTATTGATGATGAACAATTCCATCAACCATTTGTTGCAGGGACAATGATTGATATTACTAAAATGAAGGAAGCGGAAAATCAAATTATTGAACATGTTGAAGAAGTAAAAATGATGAATCAAGAGCTAAATATTGCCAAGGAAAAACTGGCAACCTTAAATCAAAATCTTGAAGAGAAAGTAAAAGATCGAACAGCTGAAGTTCATAAATTGTTAAAACAAAAAGATGGATTTATCTCCCAACTTGGTCATGATTTAAGAACTCCACTTACCCCGATGCTGGCTTTACTTCCATTACTAGAAAAACGGGTATCTGATGAAAAGGGAGAGAAATACATTTCAATGATTCAACGAAACATCTTTTATATGAAGGATTTAGTGAATAAGACCATCACCTATGCAAAATTAAATTCGGATAACATAACTTTTTCATTCACAGAAATTAATGTTTTTGAGTTAATCAATGATCTTCAAAATGATCTTCATCTAATCTTTAGGGAAAATCAAGCAAAAATCAAAAACAATATTAAAAAAGATTGTGTCGTAAATGCTGATTTGGTACAATTAAAAGAAGTCTTTCATAATCTTATTTCCAATGCAATAAAATATAAACAAAAAAACAAGCCACTTATTATCACTTTTTTCTCCACTCCACTTAATAATAATCAAATGATGCTGTCAGTCAAAGATAATGGAATCGGTATGACTGAGGAACAACTTGATAATGTATTTTATGAGTTTTACAAAGCTGATGGTGCACGAACTGATGTTGATAGTCACGGATTAGGATTGAATATTTGTAAAAGAATCATAGAAAAACATGGTGGCAAGATTTGGGCTGAAAGTAATGGTCCTGGAGAGGGAAGTACCTTTTCTTTTACAGTAAATATAGTTAAAGAACCCATAAAATTAGAACAACTTAAAAACAAGGAGCGTTAATCAATGCCAAAATCTAATACTGAACTTGTGAAACAAACTGTTTTTGCTTTATGTAAAGTCTCTGCAAGGAGAACATCTGAATCATTTGCTTTTAAAGTAATGAACACTATCGTTGATTCATTGAAGCAGCGATATGATTTTTTTAATCATGTTACCATTAAAGGCATGACTCAACCAGAGGATGTTTATGTATCTTCTACGATTGATACTGTTGATTCAATGTGTATCTATAAAGCAATTGAGACTATGATCCGTATTGTTCATATGGATTTACTTGATGATGCTGGGCTTTATTTTGTTAAAGAATTCAAGAAAGAAATCAAAAGAGATACTCTTTTTGATCTTGTGCAGCAGGGTATTGATTTAACCACGTTAGAAATGGAACAACAACATGTGTACCAATATCGACAAGAAAAAAAGAATATTTCCCAAGAAGCTAGTCTTTTAGGATATACGTGGAAGGATGTTTCTAATTGGAAATATGATGATATGAACAATGTGTGTATTCTTTACGATACGAATGATTCTATTCTTGATAAACTTAATTTAGATGCAATTATCAAAGGACATATCGATCGTTTAACTGGTTCCCAAGAAATTGAGGATATCTCAGGGTTACAAACAGAGCGGTATAAAAAGGAATTTGAGTTATTACATTTACTACATGAAAAAGATTTAGACTTAGATACTACATTATCTTTATTGCAGGTTTCTGAGAATGATTTACAACACATGATTGAACGATTATTGAATTTAGGATTACTTGAATATTTTGATTTTGATGTGGTAAAACTAACTAAAAAAGGGATTAAATACATCGAGCAAAAAAAATAATCTATTTTTCCCTAAATTTTTGTTATTTTTTCGTTTTGATTATTTTGACAAAGAACTTTTTTATAATTCAAAAAAGAATTTTAGTATAAGTGGATCGGATGGTGAAGAAAAACTTTATAAAAATAGTCCAATGTTTGCTCTATTTTTGGTTATTTACTATCAATATTGATATACCAATTTAAATAAAATACAGTAACATTGGAACTAACAGAAGCCAATATGAAATGAACAATACTCGTTGTGATGATAGTTGATGTGAGATTTTTTTATGATTAATAGGAATACATATCTTTATCGTGAAATTATTGGAATACCAACTTTTTTTTAGGCCGAGGCATAATCCTTATATCAATTGAAAGAATGCAGATTAATCAGTATGATTATTAGTGAACAGAAACCTTTTGATGAATTATTAAAAAAAATTGGTCGCCGATCCGTGTTTCTTTTTGGCTGCAGCGAATGTGCAACTCTTTGTCATAGTGGTGGTAAAAGAGAGTTACTCAAGTTAAAAAAGAAATTGATCGCTGCTCACGTTAACGTTACCGGTTGGGTGGTGTTAGAACCTGCTTGTAGTTTAACTAATAATGAAAAAATTTTTGAGCAATATAAGGATCAAATTGAACAAGCAGATGCCTTAGCTGTTTTTGCTTGCGGAGATGGTACTCAAGTTGTTAATTCACTTTTTCCAAAAAAATCGGTGATTAGTGGGACAAATACTTTATTTTTAGGAGTAAAATCAACTATTACCTCATATGAACGACGTTGTAATATGTGTGGGACATGCATTGTGGATGAGTTTAATGGAATTTGCCCAATTACTCGCTGTCCAAAACATATGTTAAATGGTCCCTGTGGTGGATCAGAAAAAGGTAATTGTGAGGTTTATCCTGATATGCCTTGTGTGTGGGAAGAAATTAAGGAAAAAGCAAAAAAATTAGGTAATTATCATTTGATTTTTCTCAATGTTCAACCTGCTCATGATTGGTCCCAATCACAGGTATTGAAAAAGGAGCGGTAAGCGGATGATGAAAACAAATCTTCAACAGTTGCTAAATCAAGGTCATTTTGTGGTTACGGCTGAGATTGGTCCCCCAAAGGGATCAGATCCTCAAAGTATTGTGCGTAAAACAGAGCAACTTAATGGGTATGCTGATGCCTTTAATATTACAGATAATCAAACTGCTGTTGCTCGAATGAGTAGTTTGGCTGGTGCTTGTATTGTGCGTCAACAAGGTATGGAACCTGTTTTTCAAATGGCATGTAGAGATCGAAATCGGCTTGCACTACAAGCTGATATCCTTGGGGCTTCTGCATTAGGTATTCATAATATGTTGTTTGTAACTGGAGACCATCAATCTAAAGGTAATCATCCTCATGCAAAAGGTGTTTTTGATATTGATTCTATTCAGCTAATTTCCATTGCTAAAAATTTACGAGATATTCATATTTTTGAAAATCAGGAGATGTTAAAGTCTAAATCTCCACAGGTTTTTATTGGCGGAGTCTCTAATCCTTTTGTATCATCTATTCCTCTTCGTGTTGATCGTCTTGAAAAAAAGATTCGAGCTGGTGCAGATTTCATTCAGACGCAAAGTGTGTTTAATCTTTCTCGTTTTGAAGAATGGATGGATGCAGTTAGAGATAGGGATCTTGATAATCAAGTTCATATTCTTGCAGGTATTACTCCGTTGAAATCTGTTAAGATGATGCAACGAATGAAATATCATGTTCCAGGAGTAGATATTCCTGATAGTTTAGAAAAACGGATATTAGATGCTGAAGATGTAGAAGAAGAAGCATTGCTTTTAACTGATGAACTTATTAGATCTATTAAATTGATTAAGGGAGTTCATGGTGTTCATATCACCGCTTTGTTTTGGGAACAAAAAATCCCAGAGATTGTAAAAAAATCAGGTTTATTACCCCGATAATAATCTATTTATTTTCTTTTTTTCATTGGGCTGATTTCTTTTCATTGTTTATTTATTAGTTAAATGAGAAGAAATGAAGAGAGTTCTTCACTGAAAATGGTAAGAAATGCAAATCCTAATGCATAAAATATGTACACTGAATACATTACAGACCAGGCGTGAATATTTTCCAATGTTTCACTTTCTTGATCTCCTCGAAACATTAAATAAAAGATGAATAATGACCCAAGCATTAGTAGAGATAATGGCCAAAGATATATTTCTAACCATCCTGCATCAATGAGAAGAGGGATAAGAACAAAAGGAGCGATAAGAAATGGAAAAGAAAGGATTGCAGCTCGGCGAATGCCAAAAACGTTTACTAGGGTTGAAACGCCAACTAATCGATCTGCTTTTTCATCAACGATATCTTTAGTTGTCATCCCACCAACTAAAAAGATTGTTGCCAACCCACCTACTAGTAATGGTAATGGCTCCCAAGGATTTCCAAAAACACTCCATCCTGCAAGTATTCCAAGCATACCACGAGGTATTGCAATCCAGATTTGGTTAATGAAAAGAAATCGTTTTGTTCGTGGCGGAAGGGAATAAAAAACGGTAAAAATCATAATCAAGAAGATAAAAAAGCCAAACCATTGATTAATAATTACTGCTCTTAGCAGTGCAAAAAGATATAAGAGATATGCTAAACTTTGGGCTTCATCAACTCCTATTATTCCTCGAGGAACTGGTCGATAAGGTTTAGAAATTTTGTCTCCTTCTTCATCTGCTGCTTGATTTAACGCATTAGACGCAGCATTAACGATTGCAACTGTAAAACTTGCATTTGCTACGGTTTGCCACCAATTTTTTGGAATTGGACTATTAGAATAGATGAGGCTTGCCACCATGATACTCATGCTTACTATGAATGGGGCCATTAAGGTGAAAGGACGTAGGAGGTCGATATACCCGCGTATATGTTCAGCAAAGAATCGTTTTTTTCGGTATGGTTGTTTCATAGTAAGTTTGCCAAAGTACTCATCTGAGTTATCTTTTTGAGCCATAATTACGCATGCCAAACATTAACTGGTTATAAAAACTATACGTTTTATTTATCTCGGCTTATTTTTTCCTTCAAAATTGTGAATATTACCCAATAATACAATAAAAAATAGACTTTAAAATAAAAAAGTTTATATCATTATAATTTTATATCTGTTTGTGAATGGGGGAGCTGATTTTTCTCTCTTCACCACCTTCAATTTCCCCCATTCTCTCCTCACACTTTTAGACAATTCTAAATATTTATAAAGTACTTCTCTGTTGTCTTCTATGGTGAATGTGGATGCGTATGGATGATTCAACAAATGAGTCTAATCAATCAACTGATAAGGATGATATGGAAAAACGAAGACCAAAACCATTTCGATATATCAAGAAACTTTCAGAATTACCCGTTAGTGAAGATTTATTTTCTGAAACGGTTATGAGTACCAAATCTGATTTCACTGTTGAAAAACTCATTGAACAATTTGATTCTGTTGTTGGTGTTGGGGATGTACAAACTATTGAACGGGTTGTTCAAAAACATGAAAAACGCAATAAGAAAGATGATCCTTCGATAGGATAAAAAAAATTGTATTAAAAAACGATATGTTAATACATAACTTCTATTATTCTTTCTCTGATGAATATTGATAAGATAATTCATGAGCTTTCTCGTAATGAGAAAAAAGTACTTCTTTCGTTACAAAAACTTGATGGGCGAGCTTCACCAGAAAAAGTCATGAATGAAGGATCTTTTTCTCAGCAAGTTGAAGTGATGAATGCAGCATCATGGCTGCAAGCAAAAAAACTTGCTACGGTTAAAGAATACGTAAAAACTGTGTATTCATTAGATAAGGAAGGAGTCTATTTTCATAAACAGGGTTTGCCTGAAAAACGAGTTATTAATTATCTTAAGGATCATCATCGAAAAGCGTCTTTAAAGGATATTTCTGAAGTGCTAAAGCCTTATGAAATCCCTATTGCGATTGGATGGGTTAAAAGGAAAGGGTGGGCACAAATTTCAAAGGAAAATAATAAAACCGTGTTGACCTTGACTGAGGAGGGTTTTTCTGCTGGTTCTCATGAAACCATTGATGAACAATTATTATCTTATTTATGGGATAATCCTGATAGTGAAATTGATGAGAAAAAATATGATCATTTGATTAAGCGAAGTAATGTTTTGAAAGAAAAAGAGATTATTACTGGTGAGATTTCATTAACTGATCAAGGATGGGATGTAGTGAATCATGGTATTACGATTACAGAAGAAATCACTCAGGTTACTAGTGAAATCATTAAGAATAAATATTGGGAGTCTACACCAATTAGACCCTATGATGTTTCAACGTTTGCTCCGAGTTTACATGGTGGAAAACCACATCCGTTAGTGCAATTGATTGAGAGAATTCGAACGATTCTATTACGCATGGGTTTTTCTGAAATTGAAGGAAATTTTGTGGAATCAGCATTTTGGAATATGGATGCTTTGTTCATTCCGCAGGATCATCCAGCTCGGGAAATGCAGGATACGTTTTATTGTAAGAATCCATCTTCGATTTCTATTGATGATCCGGAGTTAGTAAAGATTATTGCTGATGTTCATGAGCATGGTGGGAAAACAGATTCTGATGGGTGGGGATATCGATTTTCAAAATCAGAGGGAAGAAAACCATTATTACGAACCCATACTACCGTTAATACTATCCGGTATTTGTATCATCATCCTCAACCACCAGCAAAGATTTTTTCGATTGGTCAAGTATTTCGCAAGGAAAATATTGATTCAACGCATCTACCATTATTTTATCAGATTGAAGGGATTATTCATGATCCTAGTGTATCGTTTAAACAATTAATTGGTATTCTTTCTGAAATGTACAAACAGATGGGGTTTGAAAAAATAAGGTTTCGTCCAGCTTATTTTCCATATACTGAACCAAGTATGGAAGTGGAAGTGTTCTGGAATGATCAATGGATGGAACTAGGTGGAAGTGGGATGTTTCGACCTGAGGTAACTGAACCATTAGGGATTGATACTCCCGTACTTGCTTGGGGTCTTGGTTTAGAACGGCTTGCCATGTTGTTGTTTGGTCTTAAGGATATTCGCCAGTTGTATCAAAGTGATTTTGATTGGTTGCAAAATCAACCATTGCTATAAAAAAAATTAGTTATGAATTTATGATTTCTGCAGGGTTTCCCGCGTATCTTTTTCCCTTTTTAAGAACTTGGTCTTCTTTAACCACACTTCCAGGTTCCAAAAATACATTATTTTCTATAATAACACCAGGCAGGATAACAGATTTGTTACCAATAAAACAGTGATTTCCTATCCGAATCGGTTTTAATCTGAGTTTGGTATCAGAAATGTGAGCGTAAATAGTTGAGAATCCACCTATTAATGTATGTTCCCCAATGGTTACCGCATAGGGTTCGTCGAAAAACTCTGTTCCTGCAAGTAAACTAGTTTTTCCAATGTGAAGTCCAGCAAGTTTTTCCACTCGCGATCGTAATGGTACAAGGGGGAGAACACTGATTAATTTTAATGATGGACGATATAATGTAAAAAAAAGCATGTGATGAAAAAATCCATTGTCCTTAATGTTCAACTCGTGTTCACCAGGCGATATTCGAATACGAAAAATTCTGATGAAAAGACAGGGAATAAATGATTCGATGATTATTAAGATTATGAAACTGAAAATAAGAAAAACACTTAAAATAAGGAAAAAGAGTATTCCATGAAACAAAAGTATTATATGATTGTATATCCAAAAAAAACCGATAAGAAAGGGAAACAATCCAAGTAAATAAGTAAAAAGTGGAAGGAAAACTAAGAGCATTGCTCGTCCTAACGATTGCAACGAAAAATCATATGGTTTATTCAAATTTTCTTTTTTAATCATTATCTTCTTCACCGAGTGAGAATAGGTTAATCTATAAAAAAATTGTCAACCTTATTTTTTGCCTTCATTTTTTTGTTTTTAAGATTGTTTGATATATTTTTTCACCATCAATAGTTGTTTTTTTAGTTTCTGAAATTATATTATTGTTGATTTGTTTTGAGATCCCTTTAAAAAATGGTTGAAAAAAGGGTAATGAAATTTTTGTATCTATTCCAAACTGTTTTGCAGTTTGGGTAAAAGCATCTGAATCTGGGAATATATGTATTTCTGCTCCATTTGTTTCGATTTTTTTGATAGAATATGAAATATGTAAATTGTTCAAATAAAAAATAATTATGTTTGTTATTGTTGAGGCATCATTTGACTTCATCTGATAACCCTCAGTGACTTTTTGTGCAAATTTTTTACCCATTTCCTTAAAAAAACTTGATAATACTAAATTAGTAATTTCCCAATTGGTTTTGCGAATGAAAATTTTTCCAAATAAAGAATTAGTAATTTTTTCGAAAGCTTTAGAAAAAGCAATAGATAATCCAAGCACATGAACTGCATTTAAATCAGTTGCTTGTTTATGTTTTTGAATCGTAGGAAGATTATAGAGATGAACTGATTGAAAGGAATCATTTGTAAAATCATATTCTCTCCATTTTTTTGGTATTCTAACTTGTTCATAAAAATCCTTTAAATTTTCATCTGATGGAGATTTTTCACCTTGTTCAATTTTTTTCACGAGTTTGATAAGTGCTTTATTGATTGGTGTTGAAATCCCAAATTCTATAGCTTTTCGTTCTATGAACCCATTCAGATAATCAATTTCTGTTTTTCGTCCCTTTTCAATATCTTGCCAAATTGTAGATTTTATTTTTTTATGTTTTTGTCCAGCCATTCTCATTATGGTGACTGCTCGTTTATAATCTTCAAATGTGTTTACTTGAAGTAATCTTACATCTAATAAATCTTCAAATTTTTCTAACGTCACATTTGATTCGAGAGCAACAGTGATCAGTTCATTTGTTAACCCTATCATTATCGGAACTAGTTTTTTATCATTTACAAGATCATTTACTTCAGCTCCAAATGATACTCCGACGGGTGCAATTGCGCAATTAATTAGTAATTTTGTCCAAAGATGACCCATAATATTGT
>JAGXLH010000063.1 GCA_018334795.1 Thermoplasmatota archaeon | reverse complement strand
ATGAAATATGTAAAAAAATTCAACTTGTTAAGGGTGAAAAAAATCGTTTACTGTTAAAGAATCCATGGGATTTTCCAAATTTTTTATTTATCAAAGAAAAAATTCCCCAATCTAAATTTATTTTTATCCATCGCCATCCATTAGACATTATGAACTCTTCGATGAATGCATTACGAGTTATCATCAACAAAGAAACAGTGTATAGTGAGATTTTTTCTCCATTTGCAAAAAAAATTGATGAGAATCCATTATTACAATGGTTTCTTCAATCACTTTTAATCCCTCAGTTGCCTGTTGGATTATCGTTACTTATTGAAAATCGGGTACGATATACAAAAAAATTTTTAACAGATATCAAGAAGTTAGATAAAAAATCTTTTATTAATATTAAATACGAAGATCTTTGTAATCATACCTCATCTACAATGAAAAAAGTATTTAATCATTTACAGTTAGATTCTGTTGATTTTAAACAATTTGAGGATTTTATCCAACCAAGAAATCTAAGTTATTTACCAGAAATTTACAATATGAAACCATATATTTTGAATCGATTTAAAAAATATTGTACGTTTTTTAATTATCAATAATGATCAAATAAAATTATGTGCAAAAAATTTATACGAGTTTAGATAAAGTTTTTAATCATAATAATAAAACCTAAGATAAAAATGATAAATCCCACTATTCTAGCTAAAAGTTCTTCATTTATCTTACTTGCTATTTGAGATCCAAGAAAAGCTCCGGTCCCTGCAGATACTGCAAGAATAAGAAATGCAGATAAAACGATTTCTCCCTGAAAACCATGATTTACAGCACCAGATCCTGCAATGAATACCATCATTACTAACGAGGTTCCAACTGCTTGATGAAGGGAATATCCCATTACAAATATCAAAATTAAGGATAACATTCGGCTTCCTCCAATTCCAGTAAAACCACTTAATCCTCCAATGATACCACCTAATAAAAGGAAAGACAAAAGGTGATGATTTCGGAATAAAGAAAAATTAATTTTTTGTTCTAAACTATCAACATTTTTTTTAACCCCATTTCGAATAAAATTAAAGCCGATAAAAAGTAGAAAAAAGCCGATTATAATATTTAAGATACCTTCTGGGGCTTCTGAAGTAAATGTACTGCCTAAAATTGATCCTAATACTCCTGCAACTATTAATAAAAAAACAGATTTTAAATTCACATATTTATTTTTGATAAAAGTATATCCTGCGATGATGCCAATGACGCAATCAACGGCTAAACTCGTTCCAATTGCTTCATGGGTTGAATATCCTATTAGTATTGTTAACCCTGGAATGAGAAATGAAGCTGCGGTTCCTGCAGCTGTTCCAACAAAAACACCACTACCAAACCCCAAAAAAAGTAATATTACGATAGTGGTAACATCTGGCATCATAATCGTTCTGAAAAAAAATTAAGGACATACTCGTATATAATCTTTTAAGAAAACGAGCTAACTACTTATGCATTTTTTCATCTTGTCAATTTAATCATACTGCTTATTTTTTCCTTTATTCGATATCAAAAAAATGTAAGAGTTTCACTGCCGATCTAAGTTGGTATAAACTTTTATAAGGATTTGCTCCTCTTCAAAGGAAAACAATAAATTGTGATAATCTTTAGTAACTGCTCATTTAATTGGTTATTCATTATGTGATCATTTTTTTGTTTTGAGTTTCTACTGATAGTGTTGAATATAACATTTTATATTTTATGCACATTCCGAAGATAGTGTTGACAAACAAGAATTAGTTTCATTAATTGCTTTAAGAACAAAGTAAATCAATTTTGTATTGATTAATAAATGAAATTTATTTTAAAATTAAATAAAGAAGAGAAACACTCCTTCTCCATATTTTTCATTTTATTTGATAAATTCAATGGTGTCAAGGGACTTTGATCGCTTATGAATGGCTTTTTTTCTTTTCCTAGATTTTGCCAGTCGTTGTAGTTCGATAGTTTTCGTTTCCATTCTTTTTTCACCTCGTAGTAATTCTGCATTACTCCCCCACAAAACGATTCTAAAAAGAAACATCAAGTGAAATTTTTATACAAATTAGGATGATTATCTTACCCTAAAAGTAATGTTTTCTATGTTCGTTATTATAATCATCACGGTATTTATACTTATGCTTTGGACTAAATTGAAAAAATTAGGTTTTGTTCAGTTTAATAAATTAGGAGTATTTGATTGTTAAGAATAAATTTATTATTTTTTATTTTCGTTTCTTTAAATATATCAATATACTAAACTTGTGTTTTATATAAATTTATTTAAACTATATATTTAGTAATATATTTGAAAATTTCGAAAAGGTAATAAATATTGATAAACAAAGAATAGTATAGCGAGATTTCTGTGATTTCGCAGTAATAAAGGGAGGCAAGGTCTGGAAAGCACAAGGAGGCAAAAAAAATGAGTAAAACTACTTGTTTGAGACAACTCTCCTCTCGTCTCTCACCTCTCCAGACCTAATACTATTATTTAAGTTAAAACTTGTTTAAATAATTTTGGATACTTTTCAATAATGAGTAGTTTTTCATGCTACTCTAAGAAATTTAAACAAAAATTTTTTGACTAAATATGAAAATTATTCAATGGTTGAACAATTAATTAAAAAAAATTATAATTTTTTTCTATCAAGCAACTATAACATTGAGATCAGTATTCTAGAGTGAAGTTCCTTGGCATGAATACTGGGGATTCTTAATTCGGTGCCATTCTGTTAAGAGAACCGCCAAAAGACGAGGATTTAAACCTTAATCGCATATGATTCCTCATTAAAAAACATTAATGAAGCTTAAATTCTATGTCCCATACTATGAAGTATAATATCTTCAATGAAGATTGTATTGAAGGAAGTAAGAAACATATTAAAGATAATTCAATTGATCTTATCATCACAGATCCTCCGTATGGAATCAATGGAGATGAACTCCATAAACATTATGCCCGAAAAGAAGATTATGTTATGCAAGGTTATGTGGAAATTCCATTAGAAGAATATGGTTCATTTAGTCATCAATGGATCAAACAGGCTGAACGGATCTTAAAACCTGGTGGAAGCATCTATATCGTTTCTGGATATACGAATCTATATCATATTCTAGATGCCCTTAGGACTACCTCGTTGAAAGAATTAAATCATATCATCTGGAAATACAATTTTGGAGTTCATACCAAAAAAAAGTTTGTTTCTTCACATTATCATATTCTTTATTGGGTTAAACCCGGGAAAAAACATACGTTTAATACATATATTCGTTACGGGCCAAAAGAAAAAAACAAACAAGGACGATCATTAAATTATAGTGATAGAGAAGATGTTTGGATAATTAATAGAGAATATAAACCCGGTAAAAGAAAAAATAAAAATGAACTTCCATATCAACTTCTCAAAAAAATGATTCGATATAGTAGCAATGAGAATGATACCGTATGTGATCTTTTCCTAGGGGGATTTTCTACAGCTATCGTATCCTTTGGTCTTAATCGAAACGTTATTGGTTTTGAAAAAGGGACGGAAATATATTCTCATGGAATGAAAATGATGAAATCCACAAAACCCGGTTTTTTAATTGATACCATAAGAAAGCCAAAAGGATCCTTTCCACATAATCAAGGAAAACCATGGACTCCTGAGGAAAAAGAAAGGTTATTTATGAAATATCAAATGTATTATAACAAGTATGGTACTAAAAAAGATACTATTAATCGCTTGTGTGAAGAATTTGGCAGAGGACGTTTTTCCATAAAAAATCAAATTGATGCGATCCAAAAAAAGAACGAACTCTCTTCAAAACATTGAAACAGCCTTTATTTCTAAACTAAAGACCCATATTGAAAAAATGTTGATTCGATTAGGCACGAAATAGAATATGTTTTTCTGGAATACAATCAATATTAATTTTTACTTTCTCTCTACGAATACTACCATTTGCATTCCTCATACCTTTTTGAAAACCACCAGCCCAACCATTATAGATTCCTTCTAAAATACTTGAAAAATCATAAAAAAACAAAAATAACCAGGATTGAATTAGAAAAGAAGTTTTTCGTATTCTTGAATATGCTCCACGCTTAATCCGATTCAGTTCATACTTACTTTTACCACCCTTTAATGCATCATGCCATTTTTTAAATTCTCCGTCCACATCATAAGTCATAAACGCACTTGGAATGATAAATCCTATTCCACCTTGATTGTTAATCACATTTTGAATGGCATCTATATCGTTTAATATCAACCACGATTTTCGATTCCCATGCTTATCATTAATTGCATGAATTTTTAAATCCCAGACATACTTATTCATATAATCAAATTGAGTTCGACCATACATTGGGCCTTTTTGACCACCAATTTCATTGAGTAATATAGTTCGTCCAATATCCTCAAAATACCATCCTGGCCATTCCATTTGTTTCCAATTAGAATACCCGCCAGTTTTCATTTCAAAAATCGCATCTTTCCCATCGATTTTTCGGCTAAATTTTTGGTTTAAAATTTTAAAAATTTCTTTACTCTCTTTCAAAACGTTTTCAGAATCCATACACACAATACATACAATAAGACCACATTAATCATTTGTACAATCTTTTGCAATGAGTTTATGTATGCCACTACTTTCTTGTAAATTGTATGCCTGAACTTCCAGAGGTTGAAAAATATAAACGATACGTTGATTATTATGCCTTAAATCAAAAAATTAGAACCGTTACGATAAGAAATACTAAGATTTTACAAAACATAAGCAAACATAAATTTGAATCAATACTCCTAGATCAACAATTCATTGAGACCAGAAGAATTGGTAAATATCTTTTTCTCCGTCTATCAGACGATAATTGGCTAGTTTTTCATTTTGGGATGACGGGTAATATTTATTATTTCAAAAATTTAAAACAGGAACCAAACCATAGTAGACTTCTCATTCGATTTACAAATAATAATTATCTTTCCTATGATTGCCAACGATTATTTGGTTTTGTTCGACTCATTAAAAATTTGAATAAATATAGATTTCAGATTCAATTAGGATCCGATGCACTTTTCATTTCTAAAAAAGAATTTTTGCAAAAGATAGATAAGAGAACGGCTAAAGTAAAATCAGTACTTATGAATCAACATTTTCTTAGCGGCATTGGTAATATTTATGCTGATGAAATCTGTTTTCAAACCAGAATTCATCCAGCTCAACCCATAAACAAGATTTCAACCAAAAAAATTGATGAATTATACAATACAATTTCCACAGTATTAAACACCGCAATTTATTATCAGGCAGATTTTTCAAAATATCCTAAGGAATATATTATCCCACATAGAAAGAAAAATGGAAATTGTCCATTAAATAAAAAACATGATTTAAAAACCATTAAGATTTCTGGAAGAACCACATATTATTGTCCGATACATCAGAAGAAAATTAATAAGAGAAAATAATGATATCTTCACTTTAACATTTTTAACTTGTTTTAAATTCCTTTTCAATGATCTTTTGCCATCCACTAGGACCAATACCATCACTATGCAAAAAATCATTTGATGCATAGGTTCCATCTGGTTTTTTTACTAAATAAGGTTTATTCACCGCTTCTAGCATTGAAAAATCATTTTCTGAATCCCCAATTCCAATACTGTCTATCAAATCATATATTTGTTTGAACAGATTAATTAAGATACGAACTGCTTTCCCTTTATCATTGTTTCCAATGAGATGATAAAATCTTCCTCCCTTTGTTAGACTAAGATCCTGGTCATAAATACGGTTGCTAATTTTTTCTATCTGTGTTTCATTATGTAAAACAAAAGGAATATCAAATTCTCGTTTAGATGCAAGTTTGGCTTGGTCAAATGGTAAATTCGTATAATTCATAATAGTTTTATTATCCATACTTTGAAAACTTGTAAGATCAAAATCTTTTTCGAGAGCATTCATAGCTGTTGTTAATCTATTTTTTGGGGCACCAAGTCGAATTAAAAAGAATGAATCAACTTTTTTTGTATGTTTGAACGTAAATGGAAAATAGGAGATTGGAATAAAGATACCGCCACCATTTTCCGAAATGAATGGATGTTGGTTGTGAGTTAGTTTCCGCCAGTATAAAAGTTCTGATCGTGTTTTACTTGTGCAAAAAATAATGGGTATCTTTTGTTTTTTAACTAGTTGTAATCCTTTTTTTGCAGCAGTAAATGAATAATCGTCATGATCAAGTAATGTGCCATCAAGATCTGTGAATATAAGTTTCATAAAATCAAAACAATGAATGATGCTAATTTATTTCAAGGTTTACCTAAAAATAAAAAAAGAAAAAAATTTATGTGGGTGGAATGATGCTCTTACCGGAATAGATTTCTTTTTTGAATTTTTCTTGTGGTTTGTGATCAGTTGATTGACGTTGTTTAAAGTAAATTTTATGATTAGTAATTACCGTTTCATACCAGTGGGAACAACCCTGTAAAGAATAGAATCCTTTCCGTGCTTTTATTTTTTGTATCATATCTTTCCTCAATACGAAGCTTTTGTAAAAAAGGATACTTAAACGTTGTGAATATACTTGAAATATTTTACAGACAGGAAGAGGCAACGAAGTTTTATAAGGATGCAAGACTATTGAGCAAATAACCTGGTTTGAACATGTTTGTGAGGTAAGGTATAATGAAAAAATATGCTACGATTATTCTTCCAAGAGAATTAGAGAAAAATGCAGTTGAGGATATTCAAAATATGAAAAAAACCATTGAAGAAAAATATAATTTAGAAATCGAAGTGGTCATCGAAGAAGGAAAACAAAGAGAATAGAATACAAAATTATTTTTTTTGAGAAAAACATATGAATCTTTCAGCAATTATTTTAGGCATCCTCCTAATGATTGTAGGCATTCTTTTTACACTTGTTACATTAGGGTTTGGACTTATTTGTAGTTGGCCTTTAATCCTAATAGGTTTTATCCTATTTATCTTAGGAATACTGTCTCCTGGTAGATATTCATACAAGCAACCATTATCTAATGAACCAAGAGTTGGTGAAACAAAACGAATTTGTCCTAATTGCGGGAAAACTATGCCCCTTGATGCAAAGTATTGCACTCATTGCGGTCACGTCAACAAATACAATTAATAAAAAAAATTTTATTACCACTTATTTTTAATAGGAATTCGTTAGTATATAGATATGATGATTAAATCATCAGCACCATTACAAAAGGAACTATTGCAAGATCAGCAAAATGAAATTGATGCATTTCATATTTACAGTACATTAGCAAAGAAAACGGGTAATACACATAATGCTAAAATTTTATCTTCAATTGCTTCAGATGAACAAAACCATTACAATCTTATTAAAGAGTATACTAAAAAAGAACTGACTCCCAATCGATTAAAAATCTTTTTGTATGTTATTTTAGCTCGGTTGTTGGGTTTTACGTTTGCACTAAAACTTTTAGAGAATGCTGAACAAAAGGCACAAGATACTTATAAAAAAATAGGGAAGTCGTATCCTGAACTTAAATCGATAACACGGGATGAAGAGCAACATGAAAGAGATCTTATTGATATGATGAATGAGGATCGTTTGTCATATATTGGTTCTATCGTTCTTGGATTAAATGATGCTTTAGTAGAATTAACTGGGGCATTAGCTGGGTTTACTTTTGCATTACAAAACGCTCAGATTATTGGTGTTCTTGGATTAATCACAGGGATTGCAGCTTCACTTTCGATGGGAGCCAGTGAATATTTATCAGCTAAACATGAACATCAGAAAAACGCAGGAAAAGCCGCAAGTTATACCGCAATAGCATATGTGATAACTGTGATGGTCCTTATCCTTCCATTTCTTCTGTTGCAAGATGCATTTTTAAGTTTATTTATCACTATTTTTTTAGCTATTGTTATTATTGCTTTGTTTAATTATTATGTTGCTGTTGCAAAGGATTTTTCGTTTAAAAAACGATTTCTGGAAATGGCAAGTATTAGTCTCGGCGTTGCAGCAGTTTCGTTTCTGATTGGAGTTTTGGTTAAATCTACTCTTGGAGTTGGATTATAAAATACTATGCTTACGAAAGATATATCTCTGTTAATTGATCTAATGTATCTAATGAATGAGCTTGTATCATTCCATCAGAGATAGTATATAACACATTTTCAATAAATAAGGAACGGTAAATGAAATCGTGTTCATTCCCTCGATACCATGAATTATTTTGTAAAGATTCAATTGTAGAATCATTTAAATGAGTGATTCGATCTTGAATCGTAAAACCATTAGTTGTAATCGTAAATACGTATGCGCCTTGATAACGAAAGGTTCCATATTCATTTGAGGAATCATCTTCTATCTCTTTTTGCTTTTCACTTAATTCATAAACTGAGACGGGTAACACAAGTAAGTTATTATTTTTATCAAATAATAATGCCTTATGATCTGATAAAACAGGAGTACTACTTCCACGATCCCCAATGATTTCGGTATCAATTAATTCTGGTTTGTTTATGTCACTAACGTTGAACAACGCTAATTTAACACCTTGATACCAAGCAAAATTTGGATCATTTGAAGCTACGGTGTCTTTACCAATACCAATGATGTGATGTGTATCATATGGATGTAAATAATCAGAATAACCCGGTAGCTTAAGTTCTCCTAAAACAGTTGGATCATCTGGATTGGAAAGATCAAGTGTAAAAAAGGGATCGGTGTTTTTAAAGGTCACAAGATATCCTCGATCACCCATAAATCGAGCAGCATACAGTTCTTCACCAGGAGCAATATTGTTTATAGATGAAACAATGGATAGGTCTTTATCTAAAATAAACACATGATTTTGTGATGGATTCTGTTCATTCCAAAGATATCCGGTAGTTGTAGCAATTCGAAAATAAGTGTTGTGTTCATCCATTGAAAATTGATTGAGCAATCGACCCGGAACCTCTCCGCTAGCAATATAGGTTATCTCATCGTTTTTTAATTGTATTTTATGAATTTTTGTTTTTTCACGGGTTTTATCAACTGAGTTTGTTTCTAAAAAGGTAGTGGTGTAATCATAACTAGTATATGTTAAATAAAGATAATCAGCGGACATATAAAGTTCATGAGTATTTCCAATTAGAAAGCTTTTTTCTTCATAAGAAAACGTGGTTAAATTAACGGTTAATACATGAGTTAATCTATCTGCTTCATCAGGTTGGTCGACGTAATAAATTTGTTGAGCAGAAATATTTTTTGTTCTCCCATCAATAGTGATTGTTGGAATCTGAAAATATTCTTTTTTCTCAATAGTTCGATAAATGTCATATGTGTTCTCTGAAGCAACCAGATAGACGGTTGAATTGATTCTTCGAGCGTCAACAAAAGTACCGTCAAGTTGAATCCTTTTTTCTAAGTGAGGCTGATTCCGGTTAGATATATCGTAAATAAAAACTGCGACTTGTGAAACATTCCAATAGCCGGGTTTTGGAAAAGAACTTGTTTGATTATTGGTTACCATTTCATCTATATCAGTGTTTTCAGTTAATTCATCAATTGATTCTTTTTCTAAAATATGCGGTTCAGTAAAATACCCATAGTTAGGATATGATTGTGCAAAAACAATAATCATATCGTTATAAACAAAAAATGAAGTATGTTGATAATCAGTATCTAACGATATCATTGAAACAACTTGAGATTCAGAAACAGGATAAGATTTAACAATTGAAATTTGATTGTTTGAAAGAACATAAATAAAAGATCCGTCTGTTTTTACGCTATCTGGTTCGTCAACTCCTATGACTTGAATATTTGTTTCCGAATAACTTACACTCTGCATGTCTGAACTGTCACCGGATAATCCATTCATTGAATTCGTTGATTCTGTCATTCGAAGGGTGGTGTCTGTAGGATAGTAATAGGCTTGGTATTGGGTTTGTTGATTTTTTAAAAACGTATACAATGTTTCATATGAATTAAATGAAGAGAGTTCATATGAATATCCTTCTGTTGAAAACAATCCTATCATACTCCAACCAATGGTAGCGATAATAAGAATCGTTGAAAAAATTAATGCGTAATTCCTGTTTTTCTTTGTATTAAACATAAAATCATCACTTTTTTTAGATAAACATATTATCAATAATGGCTTATATACCATCTCAAAACGTTTGGGAAAAAAGAAACCTGACAAAAATGTTTAAATATAATAAAAAAATAAGTGCGTTATTTCTATCATAGAATCATTTAAAATTAATAAATTAGAAATTTT
>JAGXLH010000176.1 GCA_018334795.1 Thermoplasmatota archaeon | reverse complement strand
TTAAATTCTCTTCAATCATCCAGGACTCACCAAGTGGAGGAATATCTAAATCAACAATTCTATCTTTACCCGGTAATTTTAGTTCAGGGTCTTCCATCGCATTACTATCAACTTCAAACGTTGGCAAATAAAAATATGCATAATCATTTTGATCATATGGAGGGCCATTCTCACCAGTTGAATAATCAGCAAGTTTCTTATCCCAGATGTGATTATAATTCATCACACTATAGTAATCTCCCCAAGTATCTGCATATTCTTGTTTTTCCTGCCTGCCATTGATAAAGGATAAATTATCACATCCTTCAAAGGTCCATGGAGCAATACCAAGACTGTGGCCAAGTTCATGCAATGTCGCTGCAGCTAAAACGATACGCTGCGTTCGAGGAGTAAATGCTTGTCGCATGATAAGTCTATAAAGACTGCTATCAACCACGATGGTGTCGTAGCGGTTTAATGTGGAAGGAATACAAAATCCTGCTTGATGCCCAACAATCGTATATCTAAAAATTCCTTTACGGTCATCCGCAAAATGATTCTTATAAAATTGAAGCATAACTCCAGATTCCTGAGAGATAGTATCATAATGTGTTAGTAGTTCACCGCCTCCATTAAGTGGTCCTCCTGGCCAACCATTGTCAATGTAAAGGTTCATGCCATGTTCGGTGAATCGTTCCATCATAATTTGACCGGTTTCCTCATAAAACACGTGTGGCCCATCGATGATTCCGCCACGTTCCATTCCATCAGTTTCCATGTAAATATCTGGAATAAATGGGTCTGCGAAGTATTTGGCCATCTGAAATTCTTCAATGTTTTGTATACCATCGATATCGGGATCTAAATTAACGTGGTCGTCATATGAATGTGGATCATATCCCCATTTCCATTCCCAATCGGTAGTGATTCCATCTCCATCAGGGTCAAGCATGGAATCATCTTGACGAGGATCAGTACCCAGCACGTTTACCTCAGTCCAATACGGTATGTAGTCTCCATCAAAATCAGTTTGATAGACTTTGAACCATAATTCAAAGGTTTCACCTACGTAGTGACCGTAACCGTCATCGTCTTTTAACTGGTCATCGCCAGTCCATCGACCAGTACGATAATCATAGGTAAGATGAATTTCTTCTTTGACAACATCTTTTGTTTGAAAACCAAGTAATCCTGCACTTTCTTGTTCCATGATTTTAATAGTGATCGTACTTGTTTCTTGTTCTTCATCAACGTCTTTTTGAATACGATTCTCCTGAAACATGGTATCCCAGGTGTTATAAAACATTTCACCTGAAGCACCACCAGCTGCAGCAACATCTTTACTTGAATATTCAAGACCATCGATGGTGGCTAAATAATAAAACTTTGGCGGATTCTTCCAAGATGTTCCCATCTTTAAGATTTCATCAAGTAATCCTCGATGCCGAAATCGATCGAATTGAACAATAATCCCCTGATTGGTTAACGGACTGATTCGATCATCCACGTCTATTTCATCATCTTTTGGTTCTTCTGGAGTTACATCATCTCCTCCAAAATAGGCCATTGCATAATATAAACCTGATAAAATAATTAACAAAGCAACAAAAATAGCAGCGCCTATCATAAACTTGTTATCTTTCTGTAAATCAATCATGGTGATATGTCCCCAGTAAACCTATTTACTATTATATTATAGCTATAGATTTATATAAAAATGTCGGTTGGTTCTTACAAATAAGTAGGATGCATTGTTTTAATCATTTTTGTGAGAAGATCATTTAATTCTACATCACAACCATATACTCTACCAATTTTTGCAATCGCTCCATTAATTTCATTGATTTCCGTAGATTTACCCTGACGTATACTTTGAAGCATTGAAGAATTGTTTTGTTTTGTTTGACCGATCACTTGCATTGTTTGTTCAATCATCTCTTCAGTGTTAAATGAAAAACCTTTCTTTTTCGCTATTTCAGTTGATTCCTTTGTAATCTTATGAATCATAGTGGTCAAAATTGGGTTCTTTGCTAAGTATCCATTTTCACAATTCAAAATAGCAGTTAATGGATTGATATTTGCATTAACAATTGCTTTTTTCCAAATATCCTCATTGATATGATCACTTATACTAACTGTTATCCCTGCATCGTTAAACAATGAGGCAAGATGATGAATTCTTTTTGTCTTTTCTTCAGAGAGTTCACCAATAACAGTTAAACCAATTCCTTTATGATGAATCAGTCCCGGTTTTACTAATTGAACTCCATGTGTTGTTATCCCGGCAATAATCTGATTTTGAGCAATAACTTTTTTGATTTGATCAATATTATTTAACCCATTTTGAAATGAAAGAACTACTGTTTTTTTACCTATGATTTCTCTTGCTTGAGTAATTGCTTCAAAAGTATCAAATGATTTCACAGTAATAATCAGTAATTCTGGAGATTGATTGAGTTCATAAACGTGTTCAACGGCATTTATTTTTCTTTTCAATCTTGTTTTTCCATTGATTTGTAAACCATGGTTTTTGATTTTTTGAATATGTTCTTTTCTTCCTATTAACGTAACATTATTTTTTTTAGATAGCATGCCCCCAAAAAAAGACCCGATTGCTCCCGCTCCAAGTACCGCTATGTTCATCATTAGATGCCTACCTTTTGTGCATTTTTTCTTATTTCATCTTCTGCTCTGCCGATCAAAGGAGTTAATATTGGTAAAACATATTGTTCTTGCAAATCAGTTATCTTAGAAATCAGTTGTTTCATATCATGCGGGCAACTCATACCGATACAGAGTGCTTCACAATGATTTTTTTTGATTTCTTTTTGTAAAAAAACATGAATGTTTCTTTTATC